>NZ_JBHMIM010000024.1:0-91646 GCF_048060115.1 Micromonospora sp. LOL_023 | reverse complement strand
CGACGAGACGGTGTGGGTGTGGGACGCGGCCACCGGCACCCCGATCGGCCAGCCCTTCACCGGCCACACCGACGACGTGAACGCGGTGGCGGTGGGGCAGGTCGACGACCGTCCGGTCGTCGTCTCCGGCGGCGCCGATGCGACGGTGCGGGTGTGGGACGCGGCCAACCTGCGAACCTACGAAACCACAGAGATCCATCTTCCAGAATCAGCCTATGGAACCGCGTTCAATGTTCCCGGAATCATTGCCATCGCAACCACACTCGGTGTCATAAGCGTGCGGCTAGAGCACTAATAGGAAGCAAAGGCGGCCGAGTGCTCCGACGCACTCAACTCGGCAGATCCGGAAGTCGAGCGTCCGCTGTCTCGCATAACCGATCGTTACACGACGTGTTGGCAACGAGCCTTCGCCGGGTTGATCTTGGTGGACGCCATGTCGGAGTGAGCTTTGGGTAGCAGGCAGACTCGATCGCGCGCGGTCAGGCAAGACGCACCTGACCCTCGACGGGTCGGTCCCAACGCTCGGCTCGGCGGAACCTGCCCTACTTCGGTGGTTCGAGCCAGGCGAGTGGTTGGCCGGCGAGGGCGGCGTCGGCGAGGCGGTGGGCCGAGGCGGTCTTGAGGACGGCGCGGGAGCTGTCGATCCAGCGTTGGATGTTGTCGATGCCTTGGTGGCGGTATTCGACGGCTTGGACGAGGAGTTCGAGTTTGTCGGCGTCGCGGGCGACGATCGCTTCGGGGGTTTCGCCGGCTTCGTACTCGGCGACGGCGGCGGTGATGACGTCGGCGACGGCTGGTGGGCAGTCGGCGACCTGGTCGGCGGTGATGGTGGTGTTGGGTGCGGCGGTGAGGTAGCGCTTGGCGATGTGCGGTAGGTCGGTGGTGCGGGTTTCCTGGGTGTCGTGCAGGACGCAGAGCATGGTGACGCGGGCTGGGTCGGCGCCTTCCATGGCGGCGAGCATCATGCCGATGATCGCCGTGCGGAACGAATGGTCGGCGATGGATTCGGGCTGGGTGACGCCGGCGAACCACCAGCCGGTGCGGGCCGCGCGTTTGAGCACGCCGGCCTCGAAGATGAACTTCATCGCGCCGGCAATGTCGTGGTCTTCGCTCATCTGCTCGTTCCTGTGCCGGGGAACCCGTTGGTACGCAGGCTGTAGAGGATCGAGGTTAGCTCCTGCCGGGACTGGCCGGAGAGCGTGTCGCTGTCCAGTAGCGTGGTGTCGACGAGCCGGTGACATCCCTCGCTGCGAGGAGGTCTGGGTGGGCGCGATGCCAGAGTTGAGCTTCGGACAGCGGTTGAAGCTCTATCGCGAGCGGTCAGGCAAGACCCGTGCTGTCCTCGGTGGTCTGGTGGGTCGCAGCGCCGAGTGGGTAAAGGCGGTGGAGACCGACCGCATCCTGCCGCCCCGGGTCCACATGCTCGATCGGATTGCCCGTGCTTTGAAGATCGACGTTGTTGTGTTGGTCGGTGAGTTGAGCGACCGGTCGGCCGTGGTCAACGGCACGGAGCATCCCGCGTTGGCGTCGGTGCGTGACGCGGTGAACCGCTATCCACTCTCCAGCGAACTTCCACCCGTGCCACTCGGACAACTCAGCGAGCGGTTGATCGCGGCCTGGCGGGCCCGTCACCAGGCGTCGGACCACCGTACGGTGCTCGGAGCGCTGCTTCCGGATTTGGTCCGGGACGCGCAGCGCGCCGCACTCGCCTACGAAGGCGCCGAGCGTCGCCGAGCGCAGGCGCTGTTGGCCGAAGTGCTCGGGTTGGCGCAGATGTTCATCGCGTACCAGCCGGCTGCCGAACTGCTCTGGCGCGTCGCCGACCGGGCGATGGTGGCGGCGCAGGAGTCGGGTGATCCGGCGGCACTGGCCTGTGCCGGATGGTTCCTGTGCCAGGTGCATCGGGACGCGGGTGACTGGGATACCGCCATGGCGGCGACGCTCGACGTCGTTTCGGCACTGGAGGCGCGGATGCCTGATGCCGATACGAACCTCCTCGCACTCTGGGGTGCTCTGCAGTTCGAGGCTGCCTACACGGCGGCCCGCGCCGGCGAGGAGGGGCGCGCCTGGCGGTACTGGGATCGTGCCGACCGGGTTGCGCAGCGGCTGCCGCAGGACTTCTACCAGCAGCAGACATCGTTCTCCCGGGTCATCATGCCGGCTCACGCGGTGACGGTGGCGGTGGAGCTGCAGAAGTCCGGCGAGGCGGTCCGGCAGGCGCGGCGTATCGATCCGGCGACCATCCCGTCCCGCCCGCGCAGAGCCCGGCATCTGATCGAGGTCGCCCGTTGCCACGACGGCAAAGGCAACAGCGAGGCTACCGCGATGACGCTGCGACAGGCGTACGAGTCCGCGCCGGAAACGATCCGATTCAACGGCTACGCCCGGCAGATGACTCTGGACCTGCTGCAGAGCGGGCCGCGTTCGATGCGCAACGAGGCGCATGACCTTGCGCTGAAGGTGGGCCTCGTCGCCTAGGTTCGTACAGCGGCCTGGCTCCGTCAGGTAGAAGTTCAGGTAGAAGATGGTTGATGTAGTGCCGGTTCTCGGCGGTGGTGTGCCGGGCCGCTGCACAGGCCAGCCGCGTAACGCGGGACCGGGTACCGTCGGACGTGGTGGCGCGCCGGGATGAAGCGGCCTCGTCCGCCCCGCTGCCCAGCCTCTACCTGGGAGATGCTCATGGATACGTTTGGATCGCGGCTGCGGACGTACCGCGAACGTAGCGGCAAGACCCGGGCGGTGCTCGGCGGTCTCGTCGGGCGCAGTGCCGAGTGGGTCAAAGCTCTTGAATCCGGTCGGCTGCTCACCCCTCGCCTGCCGATGCTGCTGCGGTTGGCAGAGGTATTGGGCATCGATGATCTGTCGGCGTTGACCGGCGAGCAGTCGCTTCCGGTCGCGTCGGTCACCCGCGCCGGCCATCCAGCTATGGACAGCGTTGCCGCTGCCGTGCAGCGCACGACCCTGCCATCGGGCGATCCGGTGAAGGTCGCTGCGCTGCGTTCCCGGGTGGATCACGCGTGGGCGACGTGGCATCACGCCAGTGCCGAGCGGACTGCGGTCGCCGCGTTGCTGCCGGGGCTGCTGACCGATGCTCGCCTTGCGGCTCGCCGGTTGGATGGGGTCGATCGTAGGCAGGCCGCTGCTGAGCTTGCTCGGGTGTATCACCTGGTGCAGTTGTACGCGGCACACCAACCGCAGCCGCAGCTGGTCTGGCTCGCGGCTGACCGGGCGATGCTTGCGGCGCAGGACGCTGACGATCCTGGGGCGATCGCTGCTGCGGCCTGGTATTACGCCCATGTGTACCGCTCTGATGGCGAGCCTGACGCGGCGGAGCAGGTGCTGGTCGACGCGCTCGACCTACAGGGCGACGGCGAGGGCGGTAGCGCTGAGCAGCTTGCCCGGTTGGGGCAGCTGCAACTAGGCCTTGCCTTGGGACATGCCCGCGCCGGTCGTGCGGGGCAGGCCTGGCGGTACTGGGACTCGGCGGATGCCGCCGCGCGGCGACTCGGTCCCGGATACGTGCACCCGTGGTTGATGTTCGGGTCGGTGGTGGTCGATGCGTTCGGGGTGACCCTTGGTATCGACCTGGTGCGTCCGGGTGATGCGGTGCGGCGGGCGGCGGCGGTCAACTACTCGGCGCTCCCGTCCCGGACCCGCCGGGCCGGTGGCCTGATTGACGCCGCCCGGGCTCACCTCATGCGACGGGACGAGGTGGCGGTGGTACACCTGCTCGGCCGGGCGTTGCGCGAGTCGGTGGAGACTGTCCGGCATCAGCCGTATGCCCGAGGTATGGCTATGGAGCTTGCTGGCCGCACCGGGGTGGTGGGCGAAGACGCCCGGGAGTTGGCGTTGGCGATGGGTATCGACTGGTAGCTGTACCTCGGGTACAAGTTGTCCCCCTCGAACTCGTGACCGCTCGTAGCGTTCCCGATACGGCCTGCTGGATGGGTGACTGTTTCCACGTCAGGCCGGCCTGCTGGGCGGCGGCTCGGGGTTGATGTGGAGAGCCACTTCGGGTCGCCGCCCTTCCAACTGCCGTCGAGGGGGCCGTGGTGCTCGGGAAGTGGTTTCAGCGTGCGGATGTGCCGGTGGACGTGGTGTATCCGGTGCCGGGCAGGCGGCGATACGCCGAGTTGACCGCGTCGCCGCCGGATCGGCGGCCGGCGACGCGTGGGGATCGTGCGGAGCGTCGGGGCGGAAACGCCGGAAGGCACTTCCTGTCGTGACCGGGATCAGGACCAAGGTCAGCGGTGGTGGGCCGGTGCATGAGCCGGTGCGGCCGTCATGGTGGTGTGCGGTGTGTCCGGACGGGACGCCGTGGCCGTGTCCGCCGGGTCGGACGCAGTTGGCGGAGGCGTACGTCGGGGAGCCGATCGCGCTGTCGGTGGACGTCGCTGAGTTGCTGCCGCTGACGGCTGAGGAAGCCGGGATCACTGATCCGGCCGAGTTGTACGAGCGGTTCGTGTCCTGGACCTGGATCGAGGTCGAGCACCGGTGAGCGTGTCGGTGGGGGTGGGGCGTCGGGTGGCGTTGTGGCGGGTCCAGCGGCGGATGACCCAACAGGTGTTCGCCGACCGGATCGGCCGGTCGAAGAGCTGGGTGGAGAAGGTCGAGCGCGGGGTCCGGCGGTTGGATCGGTTCTCGCTGATCCAACAGGTAGCCGAGGTGCTGCGGGTCGACCCGGCCGAACTGCTCGGCACCGACCGCCCATCGGAGACCGACAAGGTGGCTGCCGGCGTGTCGGCCGTCCGGGCGGCACTCGCCAGCTACGAGGTGTTCGCCGCGGACTCACCGGACCCGAAATCCGACACTGGGGAGGTAGGGCGGTGGGTTGAGCATGCCTGGTCGACGTACCGGCACGGGGATTATCCCCGGTTGCTGCGGATGGTGCCGGACCTGCTGAACGTCGCACGGCAACTGCATTCGGCGCGACCGTCGGCAGGAGCAGGGCCGCTGGTCCAGGCGTACCGGGTCACGGCCCAGGTGCTGGTCAAGGTCGGGGAAGCCGAGCTCGCCTGGTTGGCGGCCGACCGGGCACTCGCGACGGCGGGCAGCGATCGGTTGCTGGCGGCGTCGGCGGTGGTGCCACTCGGGCAGGCGCTGCGCGGGTTGAACCAGGGCCGGTTGGCGATGGCGGCCACGATCGCCGCCGCCGACCGGATCGCCGCGTCGACCGGTCCAGGCAACTCACCCGAGCACCGGTCGGTGTACGGGACGCTGCTGCTGCAGGCAGGGTTGGCAGCCGCCGCCTGCGGCGAGACGCACAGTGTCGGTGAACTACTCGGGCAGGCGGCCGGCGTCGGGGCACGGATCGGTGTCGGGCAGGACTTCCGTACTGCGAGTTTTGGTCCGGCGGCGGTCGAGTTGGCGCATGTGGTGGCAGCGGTGGAGTTGGGTGATGCCCGGCAGGCGGTACGCCGGAACGAGACGGCCAGCCGACGTCACCCTTGGCAGGGATTGCCGGCCGAGCATCGGGCGGCGTACCTGGTGGACGCCGCGCGGGCACACCTGGAGATCGGTGACTTCCCTGGGGCGGGGCGGTGGCTGGTCGAGGCGGACCGCGTCGCACCGGCTGAGATCCGCTACCGGCCTTCCGCCCGTACCGTCGTGGGTGAGGTCGCCCGGTGCGGGCCGCAGGTCGCCGGGGTCGCCCGGCTGGCGACGGCGCTCGGCCTGATGAAGTCCGGCGTCGAGTTGCTGGTCTAGCATGCGCCGGGTGTCGGCGGAGCACGATCGGTCCGGGTCCGGTCCGCCGTCCGGCCCGGCACGCAACGCTTGCCCGACGAGACGGTGGAGCGGGTCGGCCTGCTCCGGTCCGTCCTGGCCGACCGACGATCCAGGCGAAGACCTACACCTTCAGCGCGAACGGGATCACCGCGACCCGGACCCTGTCGCTCACGACGAGCCGGCGGTAGCCCGCGCCCGTAGCCTGATCCACGGCCAGCGTCGGTGGGATGCCTTAGGGTCGGTGGCATGGTGCCGTTCGTACCCTTGGCTGAACGTGTCGTCGACGCGCTGTTGGCCAGCGACCCGTCGTTGGCGTCGTCGGCCGGCGACCACCGCTACGACGACCGGTTGCCGGATCTCTCCACCGACGCGGTCGCCGCCACCGCGACGATGCTGCTGGACGCCACCAACGCGCTCGCCGAAGTCGACGCGGACACCCTGTCCGCTCAGGAACGGGTGGACCACGCGATCCTTTCGACGATCGTCGACCGGCGGCTGTTCGAGCTGACCGAGGTGCGGGCCAGGGAGTGGAATCCGCTGGTCTACAACCCTGGTTCGCTGCTGCACAGCCTGATCGCGCGCCCATTCGCGCCGGCCGCCGAGCGGTTGACCGGCCTGGCCGGGCGGCTCGGCGCGGTGCCGGACGTGCTGGCCACCGCCCGCGACACGCTGCGCGGGGTGCCGGCGATCCACGCCGAGACCGCTGCCGGGCAGTTCGCCGGCACCGCCACCCTGGTCCGCGACCAGGTGCCGGTGCTGCTGGCCGAGGAGCCAGGGCTGCGCGGCATGGTCGAGCCGTTGGCCGCTGAGGCGGCGCACGCGCTCGACGAGTTCGCCGGCTGGCTGCGCGAGGGTCTGGACCGGGGCACCGACCGGCGGGATCCGCGATTGGGCCGGCGGCTGTGGGAAGCCCAACTCTGGCACACCCTGGACACCGAGCTGACCGCCGCCGACGTACTGGATCGGGCCTGGGCGAATCTGGAGCGGGTCACCGGTGAGATCCGCGCGGTGGCCGCCGAGTTGACCGGCGGCCCGGCCGACGACGACACGGTACGCAAGGCACTGGACCAGCTCGCCGCCGAGCACCCGGACGACGCGTCGATCGTGTCACTGGCGCAGCGGGCGGTAAGGGAGACAACGGAGTTCGTCACCTCCCGTGACCTGGTGTCGCTGGTGGATGATCGGTGCGTGGTCCAGGAGATGCCGGAGTTCGCCCGGGGAGTGGCGGTCGCCTACTGTGACCCGCCCGGGGTGCTGGAGCGCGCCGACGTGCCGACGTTCTACTGCATCGCGCCGACCCCGGCGGGCTGGCCGGCGGAGCGGGTCGAGTCGTTCTACCGCGAGTACAACGATCACATGGTGCGCAACCTGACCGTGCACGAGGCGATGCCGGGGCATTTTCTGCAGTTGGCGCACGCCCGCAGGTTCCTCGGTACCACCCGGGTGCGGGCGATCGGCCGCTCCGGGCCGTTCGTCGAGGGCTGGGCGGTGTACGCCGAGGAGCTGATGGTCGACGCTGGCTTCGGTGGCCTGCCGGTGCGGCTGCAGCAGCTGAAGATGCAGCTGCGGATGACCATCAACGCGATCCTGGATCAGTTGACGCACTGCGAGCAACTGCCGCAGGCCGAGGCGATGTCGTTGATGACCGGTCGCGGCTTCCAGGAGGAGGGCGAGGCGGCCGGCAAGTGGCGTCGGGCGCTGCTCACCGCCACCCAGCTGTCCACCTACTTCGTGGGGTACAGCGAGGTGGCGGCGGTGGCGGCGGCGCGTCCGGCGGACGTGCCGGCGCGGCAGTGGCACGACGCGATGCTGTCGCACGGTTCGCCGCCGCCCCGGCATCTGCCGGCGCTCCTCCGGTTCTGAGCGTCCCGCTACGGGCGGCCGACGGCGGCGGGTTCCGTTGGTGTTCGATCAGCCAGCGGGATGTCGAGTACGCCGCTGGCAGCTCGGTCGGCAGGTGTCGTCGAGCGCGATCCAGCCGGCTTCGGCGGGCTGGAATAGCTGATGAAGCAGAACAATCCGCGAAATAGTGCGACAGTACCCTTAGTGGTTGTCTGACTGCAAAGGGCTCGCGGTGTCGCAGTGGTGGTTGTGGTTGTTCGTGGTGGTCGCGTCCGGCGCGGTGCTGTACTTCGCCCACTGGATGCGCGAGCCCAAGGGCGTCCCCGTCACCGTGTACCTGCTTGCGATCGGCATCCTGATCTGGTCCGCCGTCTGGCACGCGGTGATGGCGCTCGGCGGCGCACACACCATGGTCGGCGACCATGACGTGCACTGGGGATACTATGCCGACTGGATGGTCACCGCGCCGTTGCTCGGCTATGCGCTGGTTCTGGTGGGGACGCACGCCCTGACCGGCAAGAGGACCGACCTGGTGGCGCTCGTGGCAGTGACCAGCGTCCCCATGATCTTCTGCGGACTGGTCGGTGACCTGGCACCCAATCCGCCCACGCGATACCTTGCGTACGGAGTCGGCGTTGCCGCGCTGGCGGCCAACTTCGTGGTGATCTGGGGGCCGCTGCGCAGGGCTGCGGCTCAGCAGCCGGACCCGATGACGGCCCACTTCAACCAGTTGGCCCTACTGCTCGGCGCCCTGTGGATCGGCTTCACCCTGGTCTGGCTGCTGGGACCATCCGGCCTCGGCATGCTCGACGAGCCGACGACCACTGCGGTGTTCGTCGTCCTGTCGGTGCTGATGAAGGTCGTCTGGAGTGCGTTCGACCTGAGGCGGCTGCGGTCGCTTGCCGACCGAGACGCCCTGCACGTCGCGCATTGAGTGCCAGCCGGCAACTGCTGAGTCGGGCCGGACGGGTCGCCGTGCTGGCGTTGGGCGCGGTGCTGCTGTTGTACCTGTCCGTGCCGATCCACGCGGCGCCGGTCGTCGATTCGCCGCTGCCGTTGCTGGTGGGGCTGCTGCTCGGCCTGCCCCACGGGGCTGTCGACCATCTGGTCCCGGCCTGGTTGAGATCCGCCGCCGGCGGCTGGCGGCCCCGGGCTTGCCTGCTCGTGGGGTACGCCGGGTTGGCCGTCCTCGCCTGGTGGATCTGCCATCGTGCCCCCGGTCCGGCGCTCGTCGCCTTCCTGATCCTTACGGTCATCCACTTCGGTGCCGGTGACGAGGCGTTCCACCGGCAACGGGACGCACGGTGGACCCGGACCCGGACCCGGACCCGGACCCGGCCGTACGCCGTGCTCGCGTATGGCGCGCCGCCGGTGCTGCTGCCGTTGACGCTCTGGCGGGACCAGGTCGATCCGCTGCTGGAGACCATCGGCCCCGACGCGGCGCACCTGCTGACCACCGAGGTCCGCGGGGCAGCCGTCGCGCTCGTCTGCGCGGCGGTGGTCGCCACTGTGCTCGACGACCTGCGAGCTGGCCGGCGCGGTGACACCGGCTACCTCGGGCTGCTGATCGCCGTGTTCGTGCTCGTTCCGCCCGCCTGGGCGTTCGGCACGTACTTCGCGGCGAGTCACTCGGTGCGGCATGTGGCCCGGCTGCTGCTGGCCGACCCCGGCAACGCCGCCGCGCTGGCCGCCGGGAGGCTCGCTCCGGCACTGCTGCGGTTCGCTGCCCAGGCGGTGATTCCTACCGGAGTCGTGCTGGCTGTGCTGGTGCCGTTTGCTGTCTCGGCCACGCCGGACGTGGTGTTGTCCACCGGCTTCGCGGTACTGGCCGGGCTAACTGTGCCGCACGCCATGCTGGTGTTCTGGCTGGACCGGCATGCCGTCCGGCAGCGGGCAGGCTGGACGCCCGATGTCCGGGGGCAGGCACGCCGCGGTAGCCCGGTGATGTCGGCGACATGGCATAGGGCCGGTGGAGTGGCGTCGGTCGGACCTTTGCCGGACGTGTCGTCGACGAGCTGCCGGTCGGACCGGTCGGTCGGACCGGTCGGTTACTGGGCGGCCGAGGGCCGCGGGCTCCGTTGGTGTTCGATCAGCCAGCGGGAGATCGAGTATCCCGCCGGCAGCTCGGCCGGCAGATCGTCGAGGGCGAACCAACGGGCTTCGGCGATCTCCCGGCCGTCGGCGACTGGCACGGCGTCGGGCGCCGCGCGAGCGGTGAATCCGGCGAGTAGCACGCCGGGACCGGACATCGCCCATGGCTGGCTGCCGAAGTAGGCGATGTCGTGCACAGCCAGCCCGACCTCCTCGTCGACCTCCCGGTGCACCGCCTCCTCCAGGGTTTCGCCGGCCTCGACGAAGCCGGCCACCAGCGCCCAGACCGCGGTGGCGCCGTAGGCGTGCCGGACCAGCAGCAGCTCGGCCGCGCCGACGTGGGTGGTGCGGGTGATCGCAGCCAGGACGGCGGGGGAGAGCTGCATCGGTACGTACAGGTTGCAGCCGGGACAGCGGCGGGCATGCTCGTCGGGCACGTCGGCCAGTTCGGTGGCGCAACCGCCGCAGAACCGGTGGGTACGCCGCCAGGTGATCACCTGCAGGGCCCGTCCGGCCAGTGCGGCCAGTGGCTCACCGACCTTGTCGGCCATCGCCGGCCAGCTGTGCCAGTCGCCGAGTTGGTCGTCGACGGTCGGCAGGCCGGTGGCCCACACCCTGGTGCCGTCGAGGCTACCCAGCGGCACCAGCTCTGCCCCGGCTGGCAGGTCGGCCACGGTGGGCAGCGGCCCAGTCGTGCCAACGAGAAGTCGGCGACCGGCAATCACCAGGCACGGATCGCCGGGGCTGGCGACAGCGCCACCCGTCCCGGCGTCGGGCAGGAACCTGCGGCTAGGCCGACCCAGGCCGCCGATCGACGGATCGGGCACCTGCGGGTAGCTCGAATGCGGTCTCGTCGGCGGTGTCACTGTACCGGCTTATCGCGATCTCGACGGCTTGTCCATCGACCACCCCGGCGAAGCTGCCCAACGCGCCCTCCGTGGTCACACAGGCGTCGAAGCGGGAGGCCGCCGCTGTCTGCACCTGACTGACTCGTACGCAGGTGGCGTGCCGGCCAGCGATGGTGGTGTCGTTCTGGGCGACCACCGCCGCGGGATCCAGGGCGGTCGCGGTCAGCAGCGCGATCACGACCGCCGGGGCGATCAGGCCGCCGTCGTTGGCGTCGGTGAACAGCTCCGGCTCCGGCTGGGTCGACGGTGACGGTCCGGTGCTGAGCGTGCAGACCGGACGGGCGGTCGCGGTGTCGCACTCCGTGGTGGCGTCGGTGCTGACGATCAACTTGCCGCCAGGGTAGTCGTAGGCGGTGCGCTGCGGGTTCTGTGCCTGCACGATCCTGGCACTGGCGCCGCCGACGAGTTGGTAGTCGGCGGAGTAGGTGAGCGCGCTGGCCTGGTCTAGCCGGGACGCTAGTTCGTTGACCAGGTCGGCGGGCTGGATCGTCTGGCCGGCGTCGGCGATGCTCTGGCAACCGGTGGTCAGTAGCAGGGTTGCGGCGGCGGCCACCGCCGTCGTCCGGTGGGCGAGCTTCCCCGGTGCGCGCATGGGGACAGGGTGACCGATCGTGTCCACCCGCCGCAAACTCGTTGCCATCAATGTCCGAATATGGGGTGGATGCGCGATGCGGGTGGTTCCCGCCTTGTACATCCTGGGTTCCGGAAGGCAGCGCCCGTGACCAGATGCCGGCCCGATACGCTGCCTCATGGAACGGTTCGGCCGCACCGTCGCGGCCTGCGGGAATTTGATCACGAGGAGCGACACAGTGGCTACCATCGAGGGAATCGTCGCCAGGGAGATTCTCGATTCGCGCGGAAATCCGACCGTCGAGGTCGAGATCGGGCTCGACGACGGCACGATCGCCCGCGCGGCGGTGCCGTCCGGCGCGTCCACCGGAGCGTTCGAGGCGGTCGAGCTGCGTGACGGCGACGCCGACCGGTACGCAGGCAAGGGCGTCGAGCGTGCGGTTTCCAACATCGAAGAGCGAATCGTCGACCAGTTGGTCGGATACGAGGCCAGTGAGCAGCGGCTGATCGACCAGAAGATGCTCGATCTGGACGGCACCGCGGACAAGTCCGGGCTGGGTGCCAACGCCATTCTCGGGGTTTCCCTCGCGGTGGCGAAGGCCGCCGCCAACAGCGCCGAGTTGAGCCTGTTCCGCTACCTCGGTGGTCCGAACGCGCACCTGTTGCCGGTGCCGATGATGAACATCCTCAACGGTGGCGCGCACGCCGACTCCAACGTCGACGTGCAGGAATTCATGATCGCGCCGATCGGCGCGCCGACGTTCCGGGAGGCGCTGCGCACCGGTGCCGAGGTCTACCACAAGCTCAAGTCGGTGCTGAAGAAGAAGGGCCTGGGGACCGGTCTCGGCGACGAGGGCGGCTTCGCGCCGAGCCTGCCGACCAACGCCGCCGCGCTGGATCTGATCGCGGAGGCGGTGGCCGCCGCCGGCTACCAGCTCGGCACCGACATCGTGCTGGCGCTGGACGTGGCCGCCACCGAGTTCTACTCCGACGGCGCGTACGTCTTCGAGGGCGCGAACAAGACCTCCGACGAGATGATCGCCTACTACACCAAGCTGGTCGGCGAGTACCCGATCGTGTCTATCGAGGACCCGCTCGCGGAGGACGACTGGGCCGGCTGGTCGGCGATGACCGCCGCGCTCGGCGACCGGATCCAGATCGTCGGCGACGACCTGTTCGTCACCAATCCGCAGCGGATCGCCCGGGGTATCGCCGAGCAGGCCGCCAACGCCGTACTGGTCAAGGTGAACCAGATCGGTTCGCTGACCGAGACGTTCGACGCGGTCGAGTTGGCCCACCGCAGCGGATTCCGGTGCATGATGAGCCACCGTTCGGGCGAGACCGAGGACACCACGATTGCCGACCTGGCGGTGGCGACCGGCTGCGGCCAGATCAAGACCGGTGCCCCGGCCCGTTCCGAGCGCGTCGCCAAGTACAACCAGCTGCTGCGGATCGAGGAGGAGCTGGCCGACGCGGCGCGCTACGCCGGGGCCGGCGCGTTCCCCAGGTACCGTTCGGCGTGACGTCCCGACGCCGTGCGGCGTCGCCATCCCGCCGATTCGCGGCGCGATGCCGCGCCGTTTCGGCTGGTTCAGGTTCGCGAGTGGTGGTGGCATCGCCGGCGGTTCGACCAGCCGGCGGCGATGCCACCACCGCCGCGGGAGTACCACCGATCGCCCGGGGAGGGGTGTGACGACGGTGACGCAACGGCGCACACCGAGTGGGCAGGGCCCGGCCCGCCGGCCGGGGCAGCCCGGCCGGTCCGGAGCCCGTGGCCCGCTGCGGATCGCAGGCCGGGACGCCGGGCGGCCGGCTGCCCGCGAATCCGGCCGGAGCGCAGGCCGCGACGGCGGCTCCCGCGCCGATCAGCGCAGCGGGTCGGCCCGCTCCGCCAACGGTACGCGGGCTGGTGATCCGGGTCGCCCGGCCAGCCGGCCAGCGGCCGGCCGTCGGGCACCGGGGGGGCCGGTCAAACGGACCGCGGCACCCCAACCCAACCGTTTCACCGGGCGGGCCACCGTACTGCTGGTGGTCCTGGTCGCGCTTGCGTTGGCGTACACCTATCCGGTGCGGGTCTACCTGAGCCAACAGGCCGACATCGCCCGGATAGAGCAGGCCCAACAGGAACAGCGGGATCGGATCGCCGACCTGGACGCGCAGGCGGAGCGCTGGCAGGACCCGGACCACATCCGGATCGAGGCCAAGCGCCGGTTCTTCATGGTGTACCCGGGTGAGGTGCCGCTGCTGGTGCTGAACGACCCGGACGGAGCCGCTCGCGACGCCGGCACCCCGGTCGACCCACTAACGGACCCGGCCGCCCCGGCGGATCCGTGGTACGACACGCTCTGGTCCAGCGTCCAGGCCGCCGACGCCGAAGGCGGTGCCCGATGACCGGCGGACCGGCGGACGAACAGGACCTGGCGGCGGTCGCCGCGCAGCTCGGCCGGACGCCACGCGGCACCCGGGCGGTCGCCCACCGCTGCCCGTGTCAGCTGCCCGACGTCGTCGAAACGGTGCCCCGGCTGGCCGACGGCACCCCGTTCCCGACCTTGTTCTACCTGACCTGTCCCCGGGCCACGGCCGCCTGCAGTCGGCTGGAGTCCGCCGGCCTGATGCGTGAGTACGCCGAGCAGCTCGCCGGGGATCCCGAATTCGCCGCCGACTACCAGGCGGCACACGAGGACTACCTGGCCCGGCGGGAGGCGATCGGTCACGTGCCGGAGATCGCCGGGGTGTCGGCCGGCGGCATGCCGGGGCGGGTCAAGTGCCTGCATGTGCACCTGGGCCACGCGTTGGCGGTCGGTCCGGGGGTCAACCCGATCGGTGACCGGGTCCGCGAGTTGATCGAGCCGTGGTGGGCTGCTGGTCCCTGCGTACCGCCTGCGGAGCTGGACCAGGGCCGGACGCCGCGGCCGGCTGCGGCTGCGGCCGGCGACAGGGCTGCGGCCACCGGTCTGGAGGCCGGTCGTGGCGGAGCCTGACCTCGGCACGGAGGTGGTCGTCCGGCGGGCACGTACCCGTGACGTGCGGGGTATCCGCCGGCTGATCGACCTGTACAGCCCGGATCGTCGGCTGCTCAGCAAGGCGACGGTGACGCTCTTCGAGGACGTGCAGGAGTTCTGGGTCGCCGAGCTGCCGGCCGACGGCACCATCGTCGGTTGCGGTGCGCTGCACGTGATGTGGGAGGACCTGGCGGAGATCCGTACCGTCGCGGTCGACCCGGCGTGCCGGGGCCGCAAGATCGGGTACCGGATCGTGGCGGAGCTGCTGGCCGTGGCCCGGGAGCTGGGGGTGGGTCGGGTCTTCGTGCTCACCTTCGAGACCGGGTTCTTCGCGACGTTCGGCTTCGTCGAGATTGATGGAGCGCCGGTGCCGGCTCAGGTGTACGAACAGTTGCTGCGCTCCTACGACGAGGGTGTCGCGGAGTTCCTCGGGCTGGAGCGGGTGAAGCCGAACACGCTCGGTAACACCCGGATGCTCCTGCACCTGCCCTGAGCACCCCGACCCGTCAAGATCCCGACGATCTTGCGCTTATCGACGGACAATCTGGACAAAAGCTCTCGACGAGTGCAAGATCGTCGGGGAGAGGGAATGGGTGGCGCGATGCGGGTGGCGGGGATCGATTGCGGCACGAACTCGATCCGGCTGTTGGTGGCCGACCTCGGCGAGCAGGGCGACCTCGCGCCGCTGACCGACGTGGTGCGCCGGATGGAGATCGTCCGGCTCGGTGAAGGCGTCGACGAGACCCGCCGGCTCGCCCCGGCTGCCATCGAGCGCACCCGCCGGGCGCTGGCCGGGTACGCCGCCGAGATCGCCGCGCACGGTGCCGAACGGGTACGTATGTGCGCCACCTCGGCCAGCCGGGACGCCGCCAACGCCGACGAGTTCGTCGCGATGGTCGAAGCCACCCTGGGTGTGACGCCGGAGGTGGTCACCGGCGACGAGGAGGCACGGCTCACCTTCACCGGAGCGGTCGGCGGGCTGGCTGATGTCGCCCCGGCGCCGTACCTGGTGGTCGACATCGGCGGCGGCTCCACCGAGTTCGTTGTCGGGGTGGACACCGTGGCGCGGGCGGTGTCGGTCGACAGCGGCTGCGTACGGATGACGGAGCGGCACCTGCGGGCCGACCCGCCGACCGCCGCGCAGATCGTCGCCGCCGAGCACGACATCGCCGAGGCGGTCGACCGGGCGGTGGCGGTGTTGACGGTGACGGACCTGCCCGGCCCAGCGACCCTGGTCGGCCTGGCCGGGTCGGTGACCACGGTGGCCGGGATCGCACTGGGGCTGGACGAGTACCGGCCGGAGCGGCTGCACCACGCCCGGATCAGCTACCAGCAGGTCGCCGAGGTGACCGCCGACCTGCTCGCCATGCCGGTCGCGCGGCGGCTGCGTATCCCGGTGATGCACCCCGGCCGGGCGGATGTGATCGCCGCCGGAGCCCTGGTACTGCGGATCATCATGGAGCGGGCCGGTGTGCCGTCGGTGGTGGCCAGCGAGCACGACATCCTGGACGGGATCTGCCTCAGTCTGCGGTGACACCGATCCGAACGGCAGGTCAGCAAGAGGCGAACGCCACCCTGCGCACGCCTTCCCCGGCCTCGCGGCGCGTGTCAGGCTACCCGGACACGTGAGCCACTGCGCGCCAGCCAACGATGACTGACCGACAGGAGGACCCCCATGGGTGAGATGGTGAGTTACCGCAGCAACGGTGGGACCAGCGAGGGATATCTGGCCCTGCCGCCGACACCCAGCGGGGAGAGCGGCCCGGTACCTGCGGTCATCGTGATCCAGGAGTGGTGGGGGCTGGTGCCGCACATCACCGCGGTCGCCGACCGGTTCGCTGAGGCGGGCTTCGTCGCGCTCGCCCCGGACCTCTACCACGGGGCGCAGACGACCGAGCCGGACCAGGCCCGGCGGCTGTTGATGGGGCTGGCGATGGATCAGGCCGCGAAAGACATCGCGGGCGCCGCGGAGTACCTGGCCGGCCGCGGCGAGACGGCCGGTGACACCATCGGTACGGTCGGATTCTGCGCCGGTGGCTCGCTGGCGCTCTGGTCGGCCACGCTCACCGACCGGATCGTCGCCACCGCCGGGTTCTATCCGGCGTTGCCGTGGGAGCGGATGCGTCCGGACTGGTCCGGCTACGCCGGCAAGTCGGCGATCATCCACTGCTCGCAGGAGGACGGCACCTCCGCGGCCGACGGCATCCAGCAGGCCAAGGGCTCCGTCGAGGCGGCCGGTGGCAACTGCGCCGTCTACGACTACCCTGGCACCCGGCACGCGTTCTTCAACGACGATCGTCCGGAGTCCTACGACGACGACGCGTCGACGCGGGCCTGGGCGCGGACCCTGGAGCTGTTCCGGACCCGGCTCGGCTGACCGGCCGGCCGTCCGGTCTGCCCGACGCCGGAAGGAGCCGCCGGTGACCCGTACCGCCGACGAGGTGACCGCGACGGCGGCGGCCGTGCCGGACCTGGCTGCCCTGGATCGGGCGGTGGCGCGCTGCCGGGCCTGCCCCAACCTGGTCTCCTGGCGGGAAGAGGTCGCGGCGACCAAGCGGGCGGCATTTCGCGATCAGACGTACTGGGGTCGGCCGGTGCCCGGCTTCGGCGCGCCGGACGCCCGGATCGCCATCCTCGGCCTGGCCCCGGCGGCCCACGGCGGAAACCGGACCGGCAGGGTGTTCACCGGCGACCGTTCCGGCGACGTGCTGTTCGCCGCCCTGCATCGGGCCGGGCTGGCCAACCAGCCGACCAGCGTCGCCGCCGACGACGGCCTGCGCCTGCGGGACACCCGGATCGTCGCCGCGGTGCGCTGCGCCCCACCGGCGAACAAACCCACCCCGGCTGAACGGGACACCTGCGCGCCCTGGCTGCACCGCGAGTTCGATCTGCTGAAGCCCACCCTGCGGGTGGTGGTCGCGCTCGGCGCGTTCGCCTGGGCCGCCTGGTGGCCGGTGCTTACCCGAATTTACGGCCGACGCCCGCCCACACCCCGACCCGCGTTCGGCCATGCGGCACACTGGTCGGGTGGCGGGCAGGTGCCCAACGTGCTGGGCTGCTATCACGTCAGCCAGCAGAACACGTTCACCGGACGGCTCACCCCCGCCATGCTCGACGAGGTCTTCGCCGAGGTGAAGCGCCTCGCGGGGCCCGTCTGACCGGGCTGGGGCGGCCATGAGGGATTCGAGGGGGCGCACGTCGACAATGGATTTCGCGGCTCTCCGTCGGCTGTGGCCACTCGCCGCTGTCGCCGTCCTGCTCGCGCTGACCGCGGTCGCGGCGGCGAATTCGACCTTGCCGGTCAGTCGGACCGACACCACCACCGAGCGGGAGCTCCCGGCCCTGCCGGATTACCAACAGCCGCAGACCCTCCCCACCGACGAGCCGCCGGAGGACTTCGCCGCCGCCGAGCAGCAGCCGGTCCCGTCGTGGATCCCTCTCGCCGCCGGCGCCCTCTGCGGGGTCGCCGTCCTGGTGGTCGTCGGCCTGCTGCTGTGGACGCTGCTGCGTGACCTGACCCGGCGGCGTTCCCGGGCGGCACCGGGTCGGATCCGCCGCCGGGCGCCGCCGCCCGGTCCGGCCAGCGCGGCGGAGGTGGTAGCGGCGGTCGACGCCAGCCTGGTCGAACTCTCCGACGCCGACGCCGACCCCCGCCGTGCGGTGATCGCCTGCTGGGTACGGCTGGAACAGGCCGCCGCCGCGGCCGGCACTCCCCGGCAGATCGGCGACACCTCCACCGACCTGGTCACCCGGCTGCTCGCCGGACACGCGATCAGTGCCGAGGTGCTCTCCGCGTTCGCCGCCGTCTACCGCCAGGCCCGGTACGCCCGGCACGCCGTCGACGAGCGGACCCGGGCCCAGGCCCAGTCGGCGCTGCGCCGGCTGCGCGGTGAGTTGACCGCCAGCGTCGGCGCCACCGACGGCAGGCCGGGCGATGAGTGACCAGCGGGGTGGGCCGGGGCGATGACCGACCAGCAGACCAGCATCGACGACCTGCTCTATCACGAGGAGGAGCCCTCGGCCGCACCGCGCCGGGAGCGTGGCCGGGCCTGGTCCTGGCTGAGTGCGGTGCTGATCGCCGCCGCCGGTGCCGCCGCCGTACTGCTCGGACTGCGGATGTTCGGCCTGGCCGTGCCGATCGAAGCGGTGTTCGCCGGCTGCCTGGCGCTGGTGGTGCTGCGCCGCACCGTACGTTCGGTCGCCCCGGTGCCGCCGCCGAAGCTGCGCCGGGTCGGCACCGACCCGGAGGACGGCAGCTACCTGCTCGGCACCCAGGACGGCCTGCGGGAGGCGGTACGCCAGTGGGAGAGCCGACTGAAGTCCGCGCAGCACGGCGCCGGCCGGTTCACCGAGCTCATGCTCCCGGTGCTCGGCGAACTGGTCGACGAACGGCTCCGGCAACGGCACGGACTGACCCGGGCCAGCGATCCGCAGCGCGCCCGGGCGATCTGCGGGGACGAGTTGTGGAACTTCCTGAACACCCCGGCCCGACGGAAACCGTCGGCCAAGGACTACGCGGTGTTCGTCAGCCAATTGGAGAAGATGTGAACGACGTGGTGGCTGCCCCGACCGCCGAGGCGAGTCGGCTCGCGCACGCCGTACTGGACGCGGTCGGCACCGTCCTGGTCGGCAAACGGGCCTCGCTGGAGCTGGTCCTGGCCGGGATCCTCGCCGGTGGGCACGTGCTGCTGGAGGATCTGCCCGGCCTCGGCAAGACCCTGACCGCCAGATCGTTCGCGCAGGCGTTGGGGTTGGATTTCCGCCGGTTGCAGTTCACCCCTGACCTGCTGCCCGCCGACGTCACCGGGTCCTTCCTCTACGACCAGCGCAGTGCCGACTTCACCTTCCGGGCGGGGCCGGTCTTCACCAACCTGCTGCTCGCCGACGAGATCAACCGGACGCCGCCGAAGACCCAGGCGGCGCTGCTGGAGGCGATGCAGGAGAAGCAGGTGTCGGTGGAGGGGGTCACCTACCGGCTGGAGGTGCCGTTCCACGTACTCGCCACCGCCAACCCGATCGAGTACGAAGGCACCTATCCGCTGCCGGAGGCGCAGCTGGACCGGTTCCTGCTGCGGGTGTCGTTCGGCTATCCGAGCCACGACGAGGAGTGGGAGGTGCTCCGCCGCCGGATCTCCCGCCGACAGGAGGAGACCGAGCTGGCCGCGGTGGTCGACGCGGCCGGGCTGCGGGCGATGCAGGCGGCGCTGGAGAACGTGGTGGTCGAGGATTCCATCGGCCGGTACATCGTGGCGCTCACCCAGGCCACCCGGGAGCACCCGTCGGTGCTGGTCGGGGCGTCGCCCCGGGGTTCGCTGGCGTTGCTGCTGCTGGCCCGGGCCAAGGCGGTGCTCGCCGGGCGGGACTTCGTCGTCCCCGAGGACGTCAAGGAGGTCGCCGCCCCGGCCCTGGCCCACCGGATCACGCTGCGGCCGGAGATGTGGCTACGCCGGGTCGACCCGGCCTTCGTGGTCGCCGAGGTGCTGGCGCAGACCCCCGCGCCGGCCAGCGGGGCGCTGCCCAGCTACGCCGGTGGGTTCGGCCCGTCGGCCGCGGCGGCCGGTGGCCGCCGCCCAGCACCGTGACCGCCGGCCAGTGGCTGCCCACCCGGGCGCTCGGGCGGGCGGTGCTGGTCACCGGGCTGTTGCTGATCGCCGGAGTGATCCTCGGCCGGGTCGACCTGGTCGCCCTGGCCGCACCGTTCGCCGTCGGCACCGCGTACGCGTTGCGTCGCCGCCCGGCCGCCGCGCCGGTCCTCGACGTCGGCGCGGTCGAGGGTGACCTCGTCGAGGGAGGTCAGGTCGGGGCCCGGGTCGCCGCCGCCAACCCGGCAGACGTCGGCTACGACCTGGTGGTGGTCCGCGCCCTGGTGTCTCCGTGGCTGCGCATCGACGAGTTGGGGCTGCTGGCAGCCACCACGATCGGCGATGAGCCGGCCGGTGCGGCCGACGGTGCGCCCGACGGTGGTGGGTCCGCCGGGCCGGGTGCCGCGACCCTGCAGGTGCTGGAGCGGTTCGGGGCACCGGCCCGGCTGTCGCCCAGCGGCGGGGTGCCGGACCGTCCGTTCGGTCTGGTGGTGCCGACCGGCAGCGCGGCCGGTTTCGAGTTGGGCGGCATCGCCCTGCGATGGGGCCGGCCGGCGATCGGCCCGGTCGCCGCCCGGGCGGTCGCCTGCGACGGCCTGCTGGCCTGCCGACCGTTGGTCGCCGAACCGGTCCGGGTGCCGGTGTATCCGGTGACCGAGCCGTTCGACGCAGACGAGGCGATGCCGCGCGCCGCCGGTCTGGTCGGCGGGCACCGGTCGCGCCGGCCGGGGGAGGGCGGCGAGCTGGCCGGCGTACGGATCTTCGGCCCCGGTGACCGGCTGCGGCGGATCGACTGGCGGGTGTCCTTGCGGGCCCGGCAGCTGCACGTGGCGGCGACGCTGTCCGACCGCGACGCCGAGGTGGTGCTGCTGTTGGACGTACTCACCGAGGTGGGCCGCTCCGGCGGGTTCTCCGGCGGCGCGTCGGTGCTGGACACCACGGTCCGGGCGGCGGCTGCGGTCGCCGAGCACTACCTGCACCGGGGCGACCGGGTCGCGATGCTGGAGTACGGGCCGTTGGCCCGGCGGCTGCGTCCGGCCACCGGTCGTCGGCAGTACCTGACCGTGCTGGAGTGGCTGCTCGACGTCGAGGTGCGGCCGACTCCGTACGAGCCGTACGACCAGGTGTTCGGCCCGCAGCTGCTCTCCTCGGACGCGCTGGTGGTGGTGCTGACTCCGCTGGTCGACCCGCGATCGGCGGAGATGCTGGCCCGGATGGCCCGCTCCGGCCGGATCGTCGTCGCCGTCGACACGCTGCCCACCACGGTGGCACCGCCGCCCCGGGGGGGCCCGTGGACCGAGGCGGCGTACGGGCTGTGGCGGCTGGACCGCGACAACACCATCGGCCAGTTGCGCGAGCACGGGGTGCCGGTGGTGACCTGGGCCGGTGCCGGCAGCCTCGACCAGGTGCTGCGTGACGTCTCCCGGCTGGCGTCGGCGCCGAAGGCGGTGCTGCGGTGATCACCTCGATCCGGGGCCGGGTGGCGTCGGCCCGGACCACGGCCAGCCGGGCCACCCTGGCACCGCTGCTGGTACGGGCCGCCCTGGCGGTCGTCACGCTGCTCGCGCTGCTGCTCGCGTACCCGGGTGAACTCGGCGACGATCGGCTCTACCTGGCGTTGTTCGCCGCCGCCGGGCTGCCGGCGATCGCCCCGCGTGGTCACGCACCGACGGTGGCGATCCTGGTCGGGGTGGTCGGCTGGGTGCTCGCCACCACCGCGTACGGGGTACCGGTGCAGCTGTGGCGGCTGCTCGCGGTGGGGTCGTTGCTCTACCTGACGCACAGCCTCGCCGCATTGGCCGCCGCGTTGCCGTACGACGTGGTGCTCTCGCCCGACGTGCCGGTGCGGTGGCTGGTCCGCGTGGCGGGCGTGCTGCTCGCGTCGGCGGTGCTGGTGGTGTTGCTGCTGGCGGTGGCCGGGCAGGCCGCCGGGCAGCCGTTCCTGCTCGCGGTACTGGCCGGGTTGGCTGTCGGGGTCGGCGCGGTCACGCTGCTCGCCGCCCTGGTGAAGCGGCGCTGACGCCGCTCCGGTTGGCCGCCTCGTCGATGGCGCAGGTGGCAGCGTGTGAGGGCTCACATCCGCGTGCTGGGTCACATATCTGGCTTTGGAGGCGGCGTCAAGAGGCAAGCGGGAGCAAGATGGGGATGTGAATCCGCAACGGATCCTTGTCGTCGGTGCCGGGCACGTCGGTCTCTACGCGGCTCTGCGCCTGTCCCGCAAGATGCGTCGGGGCGAGGCCGAAGTGATCGTGGTCGACCCGCAGCCCCACATGACCTACCAGCCGTTCCTTCCTGAGGCGGCCGCCGGCAACATCTCGCCCCGGCACTCGGTGGTGCCGCTGCGCCGGGAGCTGCGCCGCTGCCAGGTGATCGCCGGGGCGGTCACCAGGATCGAGCACTCCCGCAAGGTCGCCAGTGTGCAGCCGATCGTCGGCCCGGCCAGGGAGATCGCCTATGACCACGTGATCGTCGCCCCCGGCTCGGTGTCCCGGACGCTGCCCATCCCCGGCCTGCGGGAACACGGCATCGGCTTCAAGACCATCGGCGAGGCCATCTATCTGCGTAACCACGTCCTGCAGCGGCTCGACGTGGCGGCCGCGACCGTCGACGCCGAGGTGCGACGTACCGCGTTGACCTTCGTCTTCGTGGGCGGGGGGTACGCGGGCATCGAGGCGCTCGCCGAGATGGAGGACATGGCCCGCGACGCGCTGCGCTACTACCCGGAGCTGAAGCCGGCCGACATGCGGTGGGTGCTGGTCGAGGCGACCCAGCGGGTGCTGCCCGAAGTCGACCGGGACATGGGCGCGTACACCGTGCAGCAGCTTGTGAAGCGCGACATGGACATCCGACTGGACACCCGGCTGGAGGCCTGCGTCGACGGGATGGTGAAGCTGTCCGACGGCGACAGCTTCCGCGCCGACACGATCGTCTGGACCGCCGGGGTCAAGCCGTCGCCGATGCTCGACGCCACGGACCTCCCGCGCGACGAGCGGCGGCGGGTCGCCTGCGCGGCGACGTTGCAGGTCGTCGATGGCGACCGGATCGTCGACGGCGCCTGGAGCGCCGGTGACTGCGCCGCGGTGCCGGACCTGACCGGGCCACCCGGAGCGTACTGCTCGCCGAGTGCGCAGCACGCCGTCCGGCAGGCGCGGACCGTGGCCGACAACATCCTGGCGGTGGTCCGTGGCCAGCAACCGGTGGAGTACCGGCACAAGCACGCCGGCAGCGTCGCCAGTCTCGGCCTGCACAAGGGCGTCGCCCAGGTGTACGGCATCAAGATGACCGGTCTGCCTGCCTGGTTCATGCACCGCACGTACCACATGAGCCGGATTCCGTCGGTCAACCGCAAGGTCCGGGTGATCGTCGACTGGACGCTGGCGCTGATCCTCAAGCGCGAGGTGGTGGCGCTCGGCCAGCTGCACGACCCGCGGGAGGATTTCCTCGGCGCGACGCCGCCGGTGACCAACGCTCCGGTGGCCACCGACGCTGTGCCGGCTTCCGGCACGTCCGCGGCACAGGTCGGATCGGAACCGGCGAAGGCCAAGTAGGTCGACCGCGTGGGCCTGGCGGGTCAGCCGACCCGCCAGGTCCACGCGTCGGCGACCCGTTCGCCGGGCCGGCCGAGCAGCGCCTCGGCGGTCTGCCGCAATGCCCCGGCGTTCTCAGTCCCGTCGACCAGCACCACGCAGTCGGCACCCCACTGGGCCAGGTCGCGCCGGGCTCGGGCCCGTTCGGCGTCGGTGACCTCGGGTACGTCGCCGGTGCTGGCCACCTTGGCGAGGATCTTCGACGTGGGCTGTTTGGAGGTGCCCATCGAGGCGTCCCCGCCTGGTGCGTACGGGCCGATGAAGAACCCTTCCGGCATGCCGAAAGCGACGTTCGCGCCGGTGGCCCAGGCCATCGGCCAGGGCTCCTTCGGCGTGGCCAGCGGCACTGGCACCAGCACGCCGCCGGTCGGCACGCAGTCGCGCCAGTGGCCGCCGGTGATGAACTCGGGCAGTGGATCGCGGTCGACCGCCGGTAGCGGCGCCGCGACGGCGGGCAGCAGCGCCACGGCGATCGCGGCCGGAACGCCGACCCGCACCGGGCGCCGACCGAGCCGCAGTGCCCGGTCGATCGCCAGCGCCAGGATCGTGGCGATCAGCGGGATCACCGCCAGGGCGAACCGCATCGGCAACGCGCCGTCCACCACCGGCATCCCGTGGAGCATCGCGTACAGGCCGGGGACCTCGGTCCGGGTGCCGTCGACGACGATCCGTGGGCCCAGCGAGAGCCAGGCCATCAGCAGCGTCCCGGCGGTGCTGGCGATCACCACCGGCCGGCGGATCAACCAGGCGGCGCAGCCGAGCGTGGCGATCACCAGTGGCCAGCCGAGGAAGGTGTTGTACTCGGCCGGACCGGTGGTGAGTTCGGCGGCGGCGGCCGAGCCGACAACCGAGAGCTCGGACACCGCGGGCCAGCTGGCCAGGTCGGCGGAGAAGTACGACGGGTCGAAGACGCCGTCGTCGACGCCCTGTGGGCCGGCGAACTGGAACCACAGCGGGTACGCGAGCAGCCCCACTCCGACGGCCACGGCGACGAGCATCCCGACGACGAAGTTCGGCAGGATCCGCCACGCGTAGCGGGGGCGGGCGGCGGCGAACGCGACGGTCATGATGATCAGCGTGACGGCGGTGAGGAACAGCACCTCTTCGCCGATGAAGACCTGCAGGGCGACGACGACGCCGAGCCAGCCGCCGGAGGTGAGGAGCCGGCGGCGGTCGGGGTGGCCGGCCGGGCCGAGGATCTGCCCGCCGGGCGTCGAACCGGTCGGATCGGCGGCCCGCATCATCCGGACCAGCAGCCAGATCATGACCGGTACGAGCCAGATCGCTGTCATGTGCAGGTGACTGTTGCTCTGCGACACCATTCCCGGGGCGAAGCCAGCGAACGCGCCGCCGGTGGCGGCGGCGAGCCGGTGTACGCCCGCGACCCGGTTGAACAGGAAGTAGAAGGCGATCGCGCTGGCGGCGAGGTTGCCGGCGACGAGCAGCGCGAAGGTCACCGGGGCACCGAAGGTCAGGGTGACCGGGGCCAGCAGGAAGCCCAGGGCGATGACCGTGGTGTTGGCCATCAGGTTCACTCCGTCGGGCGCGTTCAGCCGGTCGCTGAGCAGGCTGAAGTCACCGAGCAGAATCCGCGCGTCAGAGGCCAGGAACCATTCGTACAGGGTCTGGTCCTCTGGGTTGAGCGCCAGCAGCCGGGCGCCGGGCGCCGGCCACAGCTGGTGGGTCAACCACGCGGACACCACGATGAAGAACAGACATACCGCTATATCGCGGCTGTTTCTCCGCACTGCTGCGGCGAACCAGGAGCGGCGGGAGCTGCCCGGTGCGGACTTGTCCGGGCGCGCCGGAACGGGACCGGTGTCCTGCGCGGCGGTGGCTGAGCGGGTCACGAACCGAACCCTAGTGCCGACGGGCGGCCGGGTCGCGCCCGGCTGGGTGCGACCCGCTACCGTGACATTCTGCGGTCGCGTACGTGCGCGGTGGTGTGGGTTCGCGGTGCGAACCGGACGCGAGCGCTCGGTCGACCGGCCCGGGTGGTGGAACGGCAGACACGGCTGCCTTAAAAGCGGCTGCCGAAAGGCGTGCGGGTTCGATTCCCGCCCCGGGCACCTCGCCGCCGACCGTCGCCAGATTCCCGCCGCCGAGGCCCCGCGACAACGCGTTCCGCACAGTGCCGAACACGCCGTCTACTCTTGAAGGCACACCATCGTGTGACAACCCCCCTGAGGGAGGCTGGACAGTGAAGACATCCAACCCGGTTCTGGCCCGGCTCGGCCAGGCGGCCGAGCGGGAGCGGGCGGCCGGGTACGCCCCTGCCGGTCCGTACGGGCAGCCCGGCCACGGGCAGCCATACCCGACGGCAGCCGGCTACCCGGCCGCGCCGCCCACCGTCGCGCCGATGACGATCGACGACGTCGTCGTCAAGACCGTCACGCTGCTCGGCGTCACCGGTCTGTCGGCGGCGGCGGCCTGGGTCCTGGTGCCTGACGCGCTGCTCGGTATCACCATGATCGGTTCGGCGATCGTCGGCCTGGTCCTCGGCCTGATCATCTCGTTCTCCCGGATGGCGAACCCCGCCCTGATCGTCGGCTACGCCGTCATCGAGGGTGTCTTCGTCGGCCTGGTGAGCAAGTTCTTCCAGGTGGTCGCCGGTTACCAGGGCATCGTCCTACAGGCGGTGGTCGCCACCTTCGGCGTGTTCTTCCTGATGGCCGGGCTGTACAAACTCAAGGTCATCCGGGCCACCCCGAAGTTCACCCGCGGTCTCATCGCCGCGATGGCCGGCGTCTTCGCCGTCATGATGATCAACCTGGTGCTGGCGCTGTTCGGTGTCGACACCGGCCTGCGCAGTGGCGGTCCGATCGCGATCATCTTCAGCCTGATCTGCATCGTGGTCGCTTCACTGAGCTTCGTGCTCAGCTTCCACGAGGTCGAGGAAGGCGTCCGGCTCGGGCTGCCGCAGCGGTACTCCTGGGTCGCCGCGTTCGGCATCCTGGTCAGCCTGATCTGGCTCTACATCGAGATCCTGCGGCTGCTCAGCTTCTTCCAGGGCGACGACTGACACGCAGCGGTACTCCGCCCGGCGATGCGGCGGGTCTGTTCGAGCGCGAAGCCCGGTCCCCGATCATTCGGCGGCCGGGCTTCGCGCTGTCCGCGCCGGTGCTGGGACTAAACTGCGCCGGTGCCCACGCGAGCGCCCGACGGTCAGGCGGCCGCCCTGGCCCAGCAACTCGACCTGCTGGCCCGCCAGGTCGACCTGCTGGCCCGCCAGGTGGCCCACTGGGAGGTCGCCCGCTGGGCGGTCGGCGGCGGCCGGCGGGCAGCCGATTTCCATCACCTCGTACAGGACGTCGCGGACCTGGGCGCCGCCGCAGAGGGTCGCCCCGGCCGGCCGGTGCCGCGACTTCGGCTCGACACCGCTCTGCCTGATCAGTTGCGGGTGGTGACGGCAGACCTGATCAGCGCCGCCACGGACGCGGCCTCGGCGACGGACATGGCGGTCGTCGAAAGGGCCATCGCGGCCGTGCGGCGGCTGCGCGCACAGCTCTGACGAACGCCGATCAGTTGCGGGTGGCCGCCGTCGCCGCCCCGAGCACGGCCGGCAGCAGGGCATGCGCCCAGATGCGGTAGCCGTCGGCAGACGGGTGGTAGCCGTCGTAACAGTAGGTGCCAGGATCCGCGCGGAACACCGCACCCGTCTCGCTGGCCAGATCGATCACCCGGGCACCCGCGTTGCGACCGGCCCGGGCCTGGGCCCGAGCGGTGCGCCGACCGAGCAGCCCGGCGATCTGCCGCAGCGGCGGCGCGATCGCCCGCACCGCACCGAGATCCGGACAGGTGCCGACCACCACCTCAGCGCCGGCGCTGCGCAGCCGGCGTACCGCCGCCGCCAGATGGACCGCCGACTCGCCCGGCCGGCGCATCGCGGTCGCGTCGTTGGTGCCGATCAGGATGACGGCGACATCCGGACGTTCCCCGAGTAGCGCCCGTGCGACCTGGGTGGCCAGATCGCTGGACCTGGATCCGGCCACACCGACGCTGGACAGCAGCACCCGTCGCCGTGCGCCGCCCGCGCCGCCGCCGTCATGTTCGGCGAGCAGCCGGGCCAGCTGCCCGCCGACCGTGTCCGCCACCCGGTCCACCCCGACGCCGAGGGCGATCGAGTCCCCGAGCAGCACCAACCGCACCGGCGCACCGCTCGCCGGGCCGAGCGCCGCCCGCACCGCCAACCCCAGCTCGGGCTGGGCATATCGGCGGTTACGAGCCAGCAGCACCTCGCTGACCAGGAGCGCCGCACTGCCGACGGCACTGGCGGCTATCGCAGCGGCGGTGACCTGACCGACCCGTACGGCGACGTCTTTCGGGCTCACGGGGTCACCTTCCGTCGGGATGGCTGCGGCGGGCACGGTCTCAGCTCTCCGGCGCGGCGGCGGTGAGCCCCAGCTCGTGTTCCTGACCGGAGAATACGGCCGGGCCACGGTCGTCGCTGTCGCGTTCGGTGCCCGGCGGGCCGATGAGCCAACTGAGCGCCGCCGCCCGCCAGGATTCGCCGGACAGGATCGGGCGGCGGCGTAGCCGGGCCCAACGTCCGGCCGGCCCACGTTCGCGCCCACCGACCCGGGTGCCGCGCACCTCGGTGCCGGCGTGGCGGACCGCCTCGTGTGCCGCCTGCGGCAGGGTGCGGACCTTTTCCCGTCCGGTGACCCCGGTACGCGAGGCGGTGCTGGTGCCGAGTGCGCCGAGTGCCGCAGGCAGCAGGACCGCGGCGGCCATCGCGTACCCCTCGGCCGAGGGATGGAACCGGTCCCAGGAGTAGAGGCGGGTCGGCTCGGCGGCGAACCGGGGGCCCAGCAGGTCACCGAGCGAAACCGTCCACCCGCCGGCCTCGACCACCGCCACGGTCTGCGCGGCGGCCAGTTGTCGGCTCCACCGTCGGGCCAACCACCGCAGGGGCGGCTTGACCGGCTCGATCGCGCCCAGGTCCGGGCAGGTCCCGACGACGACCTCGGCGCCGACGGCGCGTAGTCGGCGCACCGCGTCGACCAGGTGCCCGACCGCGACGTCGGTCGGGGTACGGGCGGTGACGTCGTTCCCGCCGATCAGGATGACGGCCAGGTCTGGCTGTAGTTCCACCGCCGCCTCGACCTGGGGGACCAGACCGACGGACCGGGCTCCCACCACGGCCAGCCGGTGCAGTCGGACCGGGCGGCGCAGCCGCCGGGAGATCCCGTTCGCCAGTAGCGCGCCCAGCGTCTCCCGGGGTCGGTGGACGCCGTACCCGGCGGCGGACGAGTCGCCCAGTACCACCAGGGTCAACGGTGGTCCGGGCAACCGGGCGCCGTAGATCCCGTCGCCGCGCGGTGGCGGAGCCTCCGCGAGCGGGATGACCCGGCGGGCCTGCCTGGCCTGACCGTAGAGGGTGCCGGCGGTGGCCACCGCCACCGCCGCGGCGGTGGCGGCACCGAACGCGACCAGCCTGGCCACCCGCGTCGCCACTGTCCGACCGGCTGGGCGTGTCCCCGCGTCAACCGTGCTCATCGTGTCCCCCGACTGCGCTCCGGTGCTGCCGTCGTGCTGCGTCCTTCGAGATTATCCCGGTTCGCCGGGCGGGACCCGACCCGATTCGGGCCGGATGCTCGTGCGGCGCTATTTGCCCACAGGGGGCATCATTGGACGCGAGGGTCGTGGCGGGTGACGAGGAGGTGGCCGATGGCCAGAACACTCAAGCGGGCGGCGGCGTTCGCGGCGCTGGGCCGGGCGTTGACCGCCGGTGCCCGTGGCGGACCGTCGCTGGGCCGGCGGCTCGCGGCGCTGCCCCGGATGATCAGGGCGACGGTACGGGGCCAGTACGACGGTGGCATGCGGCTGGCGTTGATGACGGCCGCCGTGGCGTACGTCGCCTCCCCGTTCGACCTGGTGCCGGAGGCGCTACTGATCCTGCTCGGCCTGGTCGACGACGCGCTCGTGGTGACCTGGCTGGCTGGCAGCGTGCTGGCCGAGACCGAGCGGTTCCTCGCGTGGGAAGCGAGTCGTGAGTCGGTGGTTCCCGGTCAGGTCATCGGCTGACCGACGGGACGGTGGTCCGGATCGGGCCGTCAGCTGACAGAGACAGACTGACGACCGCCGGCCGCGTAGGCTGACCGCGACATACTCCACCGCCGGCAGCGGGCTTGTTGTCGGCCGACGACCTCGACCCCGACGATTGGCGCGTCGCCGGCGCCAGCAGAAGGGCACAACGAGGTGCGCTACCACGACAACGTCGTTGATCTCATCGGCAACACCCCGCTGGTACGCCTGCGCAACGTCACCGCCGGGATCTCCGCGACGGTGTTGGCCAAAGTCGAGTACTTCAACCCGGGCGGTTCGGTGAAGGACCGGATCGCGTTGCGTATGGTCGAGGCCGCGGAGCAGGCGGGTCTGCTCCAGCCGGGCGGCACGATCGTAGAGCCGACCAGTGGAAACACCGGGGTCGGCCTGGCGCTGGTCGCGCAGCTCAAGGGCTATTCCTGTGTCTTCGTCTGCCCGGACAAGGTCAGCGAGGACAAGCAGAACGTGCTGCGGGCGTACGGAGCCGAGGTGGTGGTCTGCCCGACCGCGGTCGCGCCGGAGGATCCCCGCTCGTACTACCAGGTGTCCGACCGGTTGGCGGCGGAGATCCCCGGGGCGTGGAAGCCGGACCAGTACGCGAATCCGGCCAACCCGCAGTCGCACTACGAGGTCACCGGACCGGAGCTGTGGGAGCAGACCGAGGGCCGGATCACCCACTTCGTGGCCGGGGTGGGTACCGGCGGGACCATCTCGGGGGTGGGCCGGTATCTCAAGGAGACTTCCACCGGGGCGGTCCGGGTGATCGGTGCCGACCCGGAAGGCTCGGTCTACTCCGGCGGATCTGGCCGCCCGTACCTGGTCGAGGGGGTGGGTGAGGATTTCTGGCCGCAGACCTACGACCGGTCGATCTGCGACGAGATCGTGGAGGTCTCGGACCAGGAGTCGTTCGCGCTGACCCGTCGACTGGCCCGGGAGGAAGGTCTGCTCGTCGGCGGCTCGTGTGGCATGGCGGTCGCTGCGGCGTTGCGGGTGGCCCGGCGGGCCGGTCCGGACGACGTGGTGGTGGTGCTGCTACCGGATGGCGGCCGCGGCTACCTGTCGAAGATCTTCAACGACGAATGGATGGCACGGTACGGGTTTCTGGACACCAACGGTGCCGAGCCGACGGTCGGCGACGTGTTGGCGGCCAAGCCGGGTGGGCTGCCGGAGCTGGTGCACGTGCACCCGACGGAGACGATCCGGGACGCGGTCGACTACATGCGCGAGTACGGCATCTCCCAGTTGCCGGTGCTCAAGGCCGAACCGCCGGTGGTGACCGGGGAGGTGGCCGGCTCCATCGCCGAGCGGGATCTGCTCGACGCGTTGTTCAGCGGCAAGGCGCAGCTGTACGACACGATCGAGCGGCACATGGCGGAGCCGTTGCCGATGGTGGGGGGCGGTCAGCCGGTACGCGAGGCGGTGGCGCTGCTGGCCGCTACGGACGCGGCGCTGGTGTTGGTCGACGGTAAACCGCGGGGTGTGATCACTCGGCAGGACCTGCTGGCCCATCTGGGAAAGAGTGGCGCATAGTCGCACAGGGTGTCCGGTCGACTGCGGCTGGCTGGGGTTGACTACAGCTATGGAAGTTCCGTCCCGGCACTGTCCGCTGCCGGGGCGGACGACCATGACGCTTCACCACCGCGGTGACCCGGGCGCCCGCCAGCATCCCGGTGTCCCGCACTGTTGCCCGCCCACAACCGATCAACCGGCACGCCTCCGCCGGTTGAGCGCCTTCGGCCAGGCGTTTTCCCCCGGTTAGGGCGGGCAGTGCCGGGCGAGAGTGCGGGGCTGGACGGGAACCCCCGCAGCAGCGGTCCCGTACTCTCGCCCGGCCGTTCAGATGTTGTCGGACCGTTCGGTGAGCGCCTGTGCGTAGCGCAGCTGGGGAGTCGAGACCGGTCCGATCCATCCGTCGCGCCGCCCACCGTCGGGCTGCCAGCCGCCGCGCTCGTAGAAGCGTCGCGCACGCTGATTGGCGGTGATCACCCACAGCGTTCCCCGCAGGTACCGGCGGCGGCGCATCGTGGCGAGCGCGTCGTGGATCAGCGCGGTGCCGATGCCGCGACCGTGGTACTGGTCGTCGACGTGGATGGCATACAGCTCGCCGGCCGCCGGGTCGCCGTCCTCGTCCGGCCCGACGTAGGTGAAGCCGGCCAGGGCGCCGTCGGCCTCGGCGACGGTCAGCAGGTGGGTGTCGCGTTCGTAGCTCCATCGCTCGACCCACCATCCGGCCATGGCGTCGGCGGGCACGGCGGTCAGCGCGGATTCCGGCACGATGTCCCGGTAGGCGCTGCACCGGGACCGGTAGTGCAGGTGGCCGACCGCAGTGACGTCGTCAGGCTGGGCCGGGCGCAGGATGACCGCCACCTGGCGAGCCTACCGGGATGGAACGACCCCCGGGGCTTCCGCGTCGGTGACGCGGGCCGGCTGGACTTGGCCGGCACCCCGGGGGTCGGGTGGCTGTCGTGCATTCGCCGCACCGCTGCCACACGGTCTCGACGATCTGAGCTGTCAAGGACAGCGGCTAGCGGGCAGCCACCTCACGAGTCCTATAGCTATTCAACGCTGGACCACCTCCTTTCCCGTGTACGGCCACGCTAGCTGGGTCGTGGGCGGGCGGCAACGGTTTTTTCGACGACCCGCCCGACTGGTCGGCGTGGTCACCCGAGGCAGGCCAGGGCTCGGTCGGCCCCGGGAGACGCGGGTCGTGGGACGCCGGGGTAGGCGCCTAATGTTACTAATTGTCACCAGACGCTTACCTAAGGTGTTCTGGCGTGCGTGGCATTGATGCTGGTCATATTTCTGCATGCCGACGACAAAATGATCTACCTTCAGTCGAAGGAAGTAACCCCCCTTGTCGAGTATGGCCAACATCTGCCATCGTCTTTTCCGGATGGTGCATGAAGTGCTCCACGACCGATCCGGTGGGTTGCCTGTCGTTGACACCATCCTGGGTGGGCCGCGAGGTCGACGGGTCGTTACGCCGAGTCGGTGGAGGCTCGTCGAACGCGTCCGCGCGCCATCCCCGCGGCCCTGGCCATTAGCGTCGTGCGCTGCAGATGGCCATGAATAGTACGGACGAGTTTTCAGCGGGTCTTCAATAGAGGTGGGCGGGCAGAATATGAACGACATAGGTGAGAAGCTGAGGGCGGCCCGGGAATCCGCTGGTATCAGCCTGGCCCGAATGGCGGCACTGAGTCACTTCAGCAAGGGCCACCTGTCGAACGTCGAGGCTGGGCGGCGGACCGCCACAGCCGATGTGATGATCGCCTACGAGCAGGTGTTGGGGGACCAAATGCAACGTCGGGGACTGATCGCCGGGCTCGCCGCCGGGGTGGTGGCTCCGGCCGCCGTGTCCGAGTTGATCCATCGCGGGTTCACCGCCGCGCTCGACGACCCGGCGGCCGAGGAGCAGTGGCGGGAACGGGCCGACAACCTCGGTCGGGACTACATGTCGGTCGGCGCCGGTGAGCTCCAGGAGCGGCTGGCCAGCGATCTTGTAGTGCTCCAGCAGCAGCTCGGCACCCCGACGATGTGGGGGTTGGCGGCCCGCTTCCTGAGCGTGTACGGCAAGACCACCGGCGAGGCACGGGAAGCCATCCGGTGGTACCGGATGGCGGCGGTGGCCGCCGACCGCAGCGGGGACACCACCGTACGGGTCTGGGTCCGTGGCCGGGCCGCGCTCGCCCTCGGATACGAAGGAGCGGCGCTCGCCGTCGCGCAGGACCTGGCCGACCAGGCCCTCACCCTGACCGAGCGCCCGTCGCTGGGCCGGCTCAACGCATTGATGGCCAAGGCCCAGATGGCCGGGGTGCGCGGCGAACGCGCCGCCGCGCTCGCTCATCTCGACACCGCCCGCCGGGTTTTCGACCAGATCGGCTCGACCGAGCTGATCTCGGACTTCGCGGTGCCCGAGTGGCGGATGGCCACCTTCACCAGCATGCTGCTCGCCCGGCTGGGCGACCCGTCCGCGATCGACGCCCAGGAATGGTCCGACCGGACCAGACCGGCGAGTCTGGCCCGGTTCGCAACCCACATCGAGATGCACCGCGGTCTGATGCTGGTCAGATTCGGTGATCAGGCCGAAGGGATCCGCTACGCGCGTTCGGCCTTGGCCAAGCTTCCGACGGCCAAGCACAGCCAGTCCCTGCGCCTGATGCTGCGGGAGGTCGAGCGCACCGCCGCCTGATCGCGCTGCGACGCACCCGGCGACCCGTCAGTTGGCGCGGGCCACCCCGACCGGGCAGCTCATCCCGTTCGGCCCGTGGTTGCAGTAGCCACCAGGATTCTTGTGCAGGTACTGCTGGTGGTGGTCCTCGGCGTAGTAGTACTCGCCGAGCGGGCGGATCTCGGTGGTGATCGCACCACGGCCGGCCGCCGCCACCACCGGCGCGAACGCCGCCTTCGACTCGCTGGCCACCGTGGCCTGCTCGGCGTCCGTGGTGTAGATCGTCGACCGGTACTGGGTGCCGACGTCGTTGCCCTGGCGCATCCCCTGCGTCGGGTCGTGATTCTCCCAGAACACCTTGAGCAGGTCGGCGTAGCTGATCTGGGCCGGGTCGTAGACCACCGCGACGACCTCGGCGTGTCCGGTGCGGCCCGAGCACACCTCCTCGTACGTCGGATTCGAGGTTTCGCCGCCGGCGTAGCCGACCGAGGTCGAGAAGACCCCGGGCAGCTGCCAGAACAATCGCTCGGCACCCCAGAAACAGCCCATCCCGAACACCGCCACCCGGTTGCCGGTCGGCCACGGTCCGGCCAACGGGGTACCGAGCACCAGGTGCCGGTCCGCGACGGGCATCGGCCGGTCCCGGCCGGGCAGCGCCTCACCTGGTGCGGGCAGGTCCGCCTTCATCGGTCGTAGGAACACCACGACTCCTTTCGTCTGTGCCATCCGCGTCAACACCGGCGGCGGCCAGGTCGTTCCCGCCGGGTACCCGCAGGACGCGCCGGCATCCGTCCCGACGAGCGCTGTGGTCGGGGTGATGGCCTAGCCTCGACGCCATGACATACGGGTTCGACACCGTCGCCATCCACGCCGGCCAGGAGCCGGAGGCCCGAACTGGTGCCGTCGTGCCGCCGATCTACCAGACCAGCACCTATGCGCAGGACGAGGTCGGCGCGCCCCGGTCCGGGTACGAGTACAGCCGATCGGCCAACCCGACCCGCGACGCCCTGCAGGAGTGCCTGGCGGCGATCGAGGCCGGCCGTCGGGCGTTGGCCTTCGCCAGTGGGCTGGCCGCCGAGGACACCCTGTTGCGCGCCCTCTGCCGGCCAGGCGACCACGTGATCATCCCGGATGACGCGTACGGGGGCACGTTCCGCCTGTTCGCCCGGGTGGCGCAGCGTTGGGGGTTGACCTGGACGGCGGCGCGGATCTCCGACGTCGACGCGGTCCGTGCGGCGATCCGACCCGATGAGACCAGGATGATCTGGGCGGAGACCCCCACCAATCCGCTGCTCGGCATCGCCGACGTGGCGGCCCTGGCCAGCCTCGCCCGTGACCGCCGGGCACTGCTCGTGGTCGACAACACCTTCGCCTCGCCGTACCTTCAGCAGCCACTCGCGCTCGGTGCCGACGTGGTCGTCCACTCCACCACGAAGTACCTCGGTGGCCACTCCGACGTGGTGGGCGGCGCGCTGGTCGTGGCCGACCCCGGTCTCGCCGACGAACTCGCCTTCCACCAGAACGCGATGGGCGCCGTCAACGGACCGTTCGACGCCTGGCTCACCCTGCGCGGCGTCAAGACCCTCGGGGTACGGATGGAACGGCACTGCGACAACGCCGAGCGGGTCGTCGAGTTCCTCGACCACCACCCGGCGGTACGCCAGGTGCTCTACCCCGGACACCCGGAGCACCCCGGCCACGAGACGGCCGCCAAGCAGATGCGCCGGTTCGGCGGCATGGTGTCGTTCCGGGCGGCCGGTGGCGAGGAGGCGGCGGTGCGAATCTGCAACCAGGCCCGACTCTTCGTGCTCGCCGAGTCGCTCGGCGGGGTCGAGTCGTTGATCGAGCACCCTGGACGGATGACCCACGCGAGCGCGGCCGGCTCGCCTCTTGAAGTTCCCGGGGATCTCGTGCGACTGTCAGTCGGCATCGAAACCGTCGACGACCTGCTGGCCGACCTGGACCAGGCGCTCGGCTGAGAAGTCGCGAACCTGCGTACCGGTTGCCTGGAGGTGCCGTGCACGACATCGTCCCGACCTGGGTCGGAACCACCGCTCGGCAGATCGCCCGAGCCGTACGGCGGGGTGACACCTCGGCCACCCAGGTCGTCGCCGACCATCTCGATCACATCGCGCGGGCCGACGGCGAGCTGTCGGCGTTCCGTGCGGTGCGCGGCGGTGAAGCGATCGTCGAGGCCGAGAAGGTCGACGAGCAGGAGGATCTGGCGAATCTGTCGTTGGCCGGCGTGCCGGTCGCGGTCAAGGAGAACACTCCGGTGGCCGGGTTGGCGACCTGGCACGGGTCGGCCGCCGCGCGTACCCCGGTCGCCGAGGACGACCACGAGATCGTCCGCCGATTGCGCGGCGCCGGTGCGGTGGTCGTCGGCGTGACCCGGATGCCGGAGCTGGGTCTGTGGGCGAGCACCGACGACGCGACCGGGGTGAGCCGTAACCCGTGGCAGCCCTCGCGCACGCCTGGCGGGTCGTCGGGTGGCGCGGCCGCCGCAGTGGCCAGCGGGATGGTCCCGATCGCGCACGGCAACGACGGATTCGGCTCGATCCGAATTCCAGCCGCCTGCTGCGGGCTGCTCGGGCTCAAGCCCGGCACCGACGTGGTGCCGCGTCAACTCGGCACCGAGGACTGGTTCGGGATGACCGAGAACGGCATCCTGGCCAGCTGTGTGGTGGACGCGGCCATCGGCTTCGCGGTGCTCGCCGGTCGCCGGGTGGAGAAGCTCGTGCAGCCGGGCCGGTTGCGGGTCGCGGTCTCGCTCACCTCGCCGGTGGTCGGGGTCCGGGCCGACGCGGCCAACCGGGACGCGGTGGCCTCGACGTCGCGCCGGCTCGCCGAGGCCGGCCACGACGTGGTGGGCACCGCGTTGAACTATCCGACCGCGCTGGGCCTGCAGGGCCTGGCGACCTGGTTCGCGGCCGCGGCCGAGGACTCCGCAGCCGGTCGGGCCGGTGGTCGCGACCTGCAGTCGCGTACCCGTCGGCACGTCGCATTGGGTCGTTGGGTGCAACGGCGGGGGTACGTGCGGGCGGCCGACCGGGCCGGCTGGCGGGAGCGGATGATCGGATTCTTCGCCGATCGCGGTACGGACGTGCTGCTGACGCCGGCGTTGGCGAGCGTGCCGCCGGTTGCGACCGGCTGGGCACGGCGCTCCTGGTCGGCGAACATGTGGAGCAACATCCGGTACGCCCCGTACGCGGCGCCATGGAACATGGCCGGGCTGCCTGCTCTGGTGGTGCCGGCCGGGTTGCGCCCGGACGGGCTGCCGGTCGGTGTGCAGCTGGTCGGACCGCCCGGGTCGGAACTGCTGCTGCTCGCCGTCGCCGGCCAGTTGGAGATGGTGGCCCCCTGGCAGCGGCACGCCCCGTCCTGGCCGAGGGTGGCCAGCGCGGTCTCCTGAGCCCTGAGCGCGGTCGCCGTTCGGCTGATGCGACGATCATCGACATGACAGAACTGGTCCAACTGTCGGATGTGCTCGCCGCCCGGGAAGTGCTGCGCGGTGTGGTGCGGGTCACTCCGCTGGAGCCGTCTCGGCCGTTGAGTGAACTGCTCGACGGTCCGGTGTGGCTCAAGTGCGAGAACCTGCAGCGGGCCGGCTCGTACAAGGTCCGTGGGGCGTATCTGCGGATCTCCCGGCTGACCGCGCAGCAGCGCCGCGGCGGCGTGGTCGCGGCCAGCGCCGGCAACCACGCGCAGGGCGTCGCGCTCGCCGCCGGGCTGCTCGACATCGCCTCGACGGTCTTCATGCCCGAAGGCGCGCCGCTGCCCAAGGTCGCCGCGACCAAGCGGTACGGCGCGCAGGTCGAGTTCGCCGGTGCCACTGTGGACGAGGCGTTGGACGCCGCCCACGAGTTCGCCGACCGTACCGGTGCGGTGTTGATTCATCCGTTCGATCATCGCGACGTCATCGCCGGTCAGGGCACCGTCGCGTTGGAGATCCTGGAACAGTGCCCGGACGTCACCACGATCGTCACGGCGGTCGGTGGCGGTGGACTGGTCTCCGGGATCGCGGTGGCGGTCAAAGCACTGCGGCCGCAGGTGCGGGTCGTCGGTGTGCAGGCGGCCGGTGCCGCCGCGTTCCCGCCCTCGTTGGCCGCCGGCGAGCCGACCCGGCTGGGCACGATGCGTACGGTCGCCGACGGCATCGCCATCGGGCGCCCCGGGGATCTCACCTTCGCCCATGTCAGCGAGCTGGTCGATGAGATCGTGACGGTCTCCGAGGAGGAGATCTCCCGCGCGTTGCTGATGTTGCTGGAGCGGGGCAAGCAGGTCGTCGAACCGGCCGGATCGGCCGCCGTGGCGGCGTTGCTGTCCGGCGCGGTACGTCCGGGCACACCGACCGTGGCGGTCCTGACCGGCGGCAACATCGACCCGTTGCTGCTGCTGCGGGTGATCGAGTACGGGCTGGCGGCTGCCGGGCGCTATCTGCGTTTCAGGGTCCGTTGCGGGGACCGCCCCGGCGAACTCGCCAGCGTGTTGTCGCTGATCGCGCAGCAGCGGGCGAACGTGGTCGACGTCGAGCATCACCGCCGCGATCCACAGCTACGACTCGGCGAGGTGGAGCTCGCCCTGTCCGTGGAGACCCGCGGGCCGGAGCACTCGGCCGGACTGGTCGAGATGCTGCGCGGTCACGGCTACCAGGTGATGTTCGCCGCCGACGGAGCCTGACGCCCGACCGAGCCTGACGCCCTGGGGAGCCTGACGCCGACGGCGGGTCTGTGTCCTGCTCAGCCGGCGAAGGGCTCGAACTTGTCGACAGTGACCTTGATGTCGGCCCCGCTCGGCGCGGTGTACGTCACGGTCTGACCCGGTCGGGCACCGAGGATGGCCTGGCCGAGGGCGGACTCCGGGCTGTAGACGGTCAACTCGGTGGTCGACGAGATCTCCCGGGATCCGAGCAGGAAGGTCTCGGTGTCGGCGGGGTCGTCGTCAAAGTGGATCGAGACGACCGTCCCGGGCGCCACGGTGTCCTTGTTGGGTGCCTCGCCGACCTTGGCGGTGCGCAGCAGCTCCTGCAGGTAGCGGATGCGGGCCTCCTGCTTGCCCTGCTCCTCCCGGGCGGCGTGGTAGCCGCCGTTCTCCCGCAGGTCGCCTTCCTCGCGGCGGGCGTTGATCTCGGCGGCGATCGCCGTACGTCCGGCGATCAGCTCATCGAGCTCGGCCTGTAGCCGGTCGTAAGCGTCCTGGGACAGCCAGGTGGCGGGCGCCTCGCGGTCGGTCGTGGACACAGACGATCTCCTTGTGTGCTTGCGGGCGGACGAGGTCGAACTACCAACGTACCAGCGATCCGCACCATCGTGCCGGGGTTGCCGGCGCGCCCGTGTGCCGTGCGGCAGCTACCGCGCCGCGCCGACGTTCGTCGGCGGCGCTATCCGACAGGTTGGCAGCGGATCACTTCGCCGAGGAACGCCTGCCGCTCGGTGGCCAGCCGGTACGTGGTGCGGATCTGCCGTTCGCCCGGTTCGGCCCGCACGGTCACCTGGTCGCGGCCGACCTCCACGCCGTCGTGGGAGCGGGCCCGCACCAGGCAGTTGGCCGAACCACCAGGCGGTACGGTGACCGTAAAGTCGATCAGGATCCCGTCCGTGGTCGCCTCGGTGTATGTGATCACCTTCGGGTCGTACGTCGGGTCGCCGTAGAGCGTGTAGAGCCGGACGGTGACCAGCATCCCCACCAGCACGGCCACCGTGGCCAGCAGCGCCACCAGCCATGGTCGGCGAGTCCGGGGCGCGCGGCGCCGTCCGTACCGCCCGGGTGGGAACATCGCGGCGGTCGGTGCGGTTGTGGCGGACGTGTCGGTCACCCGGGACGTATCTCCTCGGCGGGACGTGTCGGTGCGGTCGGCGAGAATGTTCGGCAGGGTCCTATTGTCGCAAGCCGGGACCGGGACGGGGCCGGCAGGGGATGCCGGCCGGGTGGATGAGGAGCTTTTCGGTGGCTGAGCAACTGCGTCTGATGGCAGTGCACGCACATCCCGACGACGAGTCCAGCAAGGGTGCGGCGACGATGGCCCGGTATGTCGCCGATGGCGCCCAGGTGCTCGTGGTGACCTGTACCGGCGGTGAGCGGGGCAGCGTGCTGAACCCGAAGCTGGACCGCCCGGACGTCTGGGAGAACATCGCTGAGATCCGGCGCGCCGAGATGGACGCCGCGCGGGCGATCCTGGGGGTCGAACAGGCATGGCTGGGCTTCGTCGACTCGGGGCTGCCGGAGGGTGACCCCCTGCCGCCGTTGCCGGCGGGCTGTTTCGCGCTGGAACCGGTGGAGCAGGCCGCCGGCCCGCTGGTCCGGCTGATGCGCGAGTTCCGGCCGCACGTGGTGACCACCTACGACGAGGAGGGTGGTTACCCGCACCCGGACCACATCATGTGCAACCGGGTCAGCCTGGCCGCGTTCGACGCCGCCGGGGACGCGCAGCGCTACCCCGGGCTGGGGCAGCCGTGGCAGCCGTTGAAGCTGTACTACTGCATGGGTTTCACCAAGGCCCGGATCCTGGCGCTGCACGAGGGGATGCTCGCGGCCAACCTGGAGTCGCCGTACCAGGAGTGGATAGACCGTTGGGAGGACCGCCCGGACAAGGGGGACCGGATCACGACCCGGGTCGAGTGCGCCGACTACTTCCCGGTGCGCGACGACGCGCTGCGGGCGCACGCGACCCAGGTCGACCCGGACGGCTTCTGGTTCCAGGTGCCGATGGAGGTGCAGCGGCAGGCCTGGCCGACCGAGGACTACGAACTGGTTCGTTCGGTGACGGACAGCCCGATGCCGGAATCGGACCTTTTCGCCGGAGTACGGGAGTGGCTCGATCGGTCCTGAGCCGCCCGGCGTAGCGTGTAGCTGTCGTTCGCGTTTCCGAGGAGTCCGATCATGCTCGACGCTGTCCACGTCCTCGCGGCGAGTCAGGACCTCGCCGCGAACAACTTCGGCGACACCCGGACCGGTGGGCTTGCCGGCCCGATGGGTCTGTTCCTGATCCTGCTGCTGGCTGCCGCGACGGTGCTGCTGATCCGGAACATGAACGTCCGGCTGCGTCGGCTGCCGAGCCGCTTCGAGCACGGGCAGGCCGAGGACGCGCCGTCGACCGAACGTAATGTCCTTGATCCGACAGAACTCGACGTGCGCCCCGGATCCCCTCTGTAGGCGCTTGCAGGCCGTTCCATCAGGGGCTTTCCTCCCACTGGGTGGACCTCCGTTCCTAAACCGGCCCTGTGGCCCCTGTTGCCGCAATCCGCTTTGGCTTAGCCTTCCGCCGGGGACCTTAAGTTCCTCCGACCGCGCGCGGAAAGGGGCGACCATGGATCACGTAGCCGTCGCCGCTGCCGCGCGACCCGGACGCGAGCATGGCTCATGATGGCCAGCCGCACCGGAAGTGACCCGTGACGCCGCAGCAGCCGACGCCGACCGCGGGCGCCGGCGACCTCACCCCATCCCCGTCCGGCGGCCTTTGGCGGCTATCGGTCTTCACCGTGGCGGTCCTGCTGGCCGCCCTGTCGACCGTGGCGATCGGCCTGTCCATCGAAACCGACCCCGGCGGGGTGGAGGTGCCCGCCCCAGCCCGGTTCGCGATCGTCGCCCTGTTGCTCGGCGTGGCCCAGCTTGCCCGGTTGCGGTTCCGCATCGGCACCGGCACCGTCAGCTTCACCTGGGGCGAGGCCGCCCTCATCGTCGGTTTCTACCTCGTTCCGCCCGGTTGGCTGCCCGCCGCCGCCGCGATCGGCGTCGGCCTTGCCTGGACACTGCTGTCGATCTTCTCGGATCCGCGTACCGCGCCGGAGATCGCCCGAGTCACCGCGTCGCTGACCATCGCGGTCGCGGTCGCCGCGGTGGTCACCAGCACCGTGTCCGACCCGTACGCCCAGCCGCTCACCCCGGCGTTGGCCGTCGCGCTGATCCTCGGCGGGCTGACCTATCTGCTCGCGACCGCCGCTCTGGCCACCGTCACCCTCACGCTGCGCCACGGCCGGCCGTTCGGGGGCACCCTGCTGCACGCCCTACGGCACAAGATCCTGATGTTCGTCGGAAATGTACTGGTCGGCCTGGCGACGGTCACCATGCTGGGGCACGACCCGCGCTGGCTGTTGCTGCTGCCCCCGGTGTTGTGGCTGCTCCAGCAGACCTACGGGCACTGGCTGCGGGTCGAGGACGAACGTCGGGCCTGGCAGGAGTTCGCGCAGGCGACCCGCGCGCTGAACCAGTTGGACGAGGCGGGCGTCGCCGGCGCCGGGGTCGTCGGCGGTCTGGCGCTGTTCGGCGCCGATCGGGTCGAGGTGGACATCCAACGCACCGACGGCCGGCTCTGGCGCTACGCCGCCGACGCCAGCGGCACGCTGCACCGGACGGAGCTGCCGGTCACCACCACCGTCAGCGGACCCGAACGGGCCGACGACGACGCGTCGGACCAGATCCTGATGCACCGGCTCGCGATCGGGTCGACCACCGTCGGCGCGCTGCGTATCCACCTGACCGCCAGCAGCCTTCCTGGGCCCCGGGACCGCAACGCGCTCTCCGCCTTCGGCGACGCGCTCGCCGCCGCCCTGCACGACGCGGCCACCCATCGTGAGCTGCAACATCTCACCGCGCGTGCGGCCCACGATTCGATGCACGATCCGGTTACCGAGCTACTCAACCGCTCGGCGCTACTGGCCGGCGGCGACGCGGCGCTGCACCAGTTGGACCACGACTATCCGGTCGCCCTGCTGATGCTCGACATCAAGGGGTTCAAGGAGGTCAACGACACGCTCGGCAACGCCGCCGGTGACGAACTGCTCCAATGCGCCGCCCGCCAGTTGCGCGAGCGCATTCGTCCCGGTGAACTGCTCGGCCGGCTCGGCAACGACGAGTTCGCTCTGCTGCTCACCGCGCTGGCCGTGCCGGCACCGGGCCAGCCGACCGCCGCCGTCCGGGAGACGCTCGACCCGTCACCGACGGCGAGCGCCGAGTGGAGTTCCCCGACCGCGGCTGCGATGCGCCGGGCCAGGGAGATCACCGCCGCACTCGCCGAGCCGATCGAGGTCGCCGGGGTGCGGATGTCCGTCGAAGGCGCCCTCGGTGTGGTCGTCGCCGGGGCGGGCACCGCGGACATGAACGAACTACTGCGCCGGGCGAACATCGCGATGAGTCAGGCCAAGGAGATCGGCGGCAGCGTGGCCGGCTACGACAGCGCCAAGGACGCCGCGAGTACCGACCAGTTGGCGCTGCTCGCCGAGTTGCGTGCGGCCCTCGACACCGACGACCAGCTGGAGCTCGCGCTGCAACCGGCCGTCGATCTGGCCACCGGGGCGCCCACCGGAGTCGAGGCGTTGATCCGCTGGCGGCACCCCCGGCGCGGCCGGCTCACCCCGGTCGACTTCGTCCGGGCGGTCGAAGGCAGCGAACTGCTCGCCCCGTTCACCCGCTACGTCGTCGACCGTGCACTGTCGGTCGCCGCCGAATGGGCGGCGCACGACATCGACGTGCCGATCTCGGTCAACATCTCGGCCCGCAGCCTGCTCGATCCGCAGCTGCCGGCCGAGATCGGCGAGCTGCTGCGCCGGCATCAGGTGCCGGCCCGACGCCTGGTGTTGGAAATCACCGAGACCGTGGTGATGAGCGAACTGGAAATCATCGACGAGGTGCTGGCCAGCCTGCGGGAGATGGGTGTTCAGTTGGCGGTCGACGACTTCGGCACCGGGTTCTCCTCGCTTGCCTTCCTCACCCGGGTGACCGTCGACGAGTTGAAGGTCGACCGGTCCTTCGTGGTACGGATGGCGGACTCCCCCCGGGCCGCCGCGATCGTCCGGCACACCGTCCACCTCGGCCGCGAGATGGGACTACGGGTGGTGGCCGAGGGCGTCGAGACCGCCGACCAACGGGCCACCCTCGCGGCGCTGGGGTGCGCCGCCGCGCAGGGCTACCACTTCTTCAAACCGATGCCGGCCGACAAGATCGTCGCCGTGCTCCGGTCGCTGCTGGACTCCGCCCAGGCACAGGTCTATCCGCTACGCGCGGACGGCGTCTCGTGACCGGCGGGCCGAGCGGTGGCCTCACCAGTTGGCTGGTCTTCGACTACGGCCAGGTGATCTCCCTGCCGCAGCCGCCGGACACCATGGCCGCGATGGCGGCCCTCGCCGGAGTGCCGCCGACCACCTTCACCGAGGGGTACTGGCGGCACCGGCTCTCCTACGACGCCGGCTGCCCGGCCGAGCAGTACTGGAGTCAGGTCGTCGGCCGACCGCTGAGCGCCGCCGATCCACTCGTGGCCGAGCTCGACCTGGTCGACATCGCCAGCTGGTCGCACCTCAATCCGCGTACCGTCGCCTTGATCGACGACCTCGCCCACGACGGACACGGCCTGGCGCTGTTGTCCAACGCACCCGCGTCGCTGGCCGCCACGATCGACGTGGCGGACTGGGCGGCGGTGTTGCACCACCGCCTGTTCAGCTGCCGGCTGGGCCTGACCAAGCCTGATCCGGCGATCTACGCGGAGCTGCTACGCCGGCTGGGGGTGCCCGCCACCGAGGTGACCTTCGTCGACGACCGCCCGGAGAACTGCCAGGCAGCGGCCGACGCCGGGCTCACCGCGCTGCTCTACCCGCAGGTACCCACGCCGTCCCGGCGGTGACCGGGTCGCGGACTGACTATCGTCGTGAGTCGTGCGACGACCTGAGGAGTGGCCAGCGTGAACCGGCTTGGCGAGGCGACCAGCCCGTACCTGCAGCAGCATGCCGACAACCCGGTCGACTGGTGGCCGTGGTGTCCGGAGGCGTTCGACGAGGCCCGTCGCCGCGACGTGCCGGTGCTGATCTCGGTCGGCTACGCCGCCTGCCACTGGTGCCACGTGATGGCCCACGAATCGTTCGAGAACGACACCGTGGGTCAGCTGATCAACGACAGGTTCGTGGCGATCAAGGTGGACCGCGAGGAACGCCCCGACGTGGACGCGGTCTACATGACCGCCACCCAGGCGATGGCCGGCCAGGGCGGCTGGCCGATGACCGTCTTCGCCACCCCCGAGGGCACCCCGTTCTTCTGCGGCACCTACTTCCCGCGCGCCAACTTCGTCCGGCTGCTGCAATCGGTCGACACCGCCTGGCGCGACCAGCGGGACGCGGTGCTGCGCCAAGGGGCCGCCGTGGTCGAGACCATCGGCGGCGCGCAGGCGGTGGGTGGTCCGACCACCCCGCTCACCGCCGACCTGCTCGACGCCGCCGCGCGGACCCTGCACAAGGAGTACGACACGACGCACGGCGGATTCGGCGGTGCGCCGAAGTTCCCGCCCCACCTCGACCTGCTCTTCCTGCTACGCCACCACCAGCGCACCGGCGATGCCGACAGCCTGGAGATCGTCCAGCACACCTGCGAGGCGATGGCCCGGGGAGGCATCTACGACCAGCTCGCCGGCGGCTTCGCCCGGTACGCCGTGGACGGCACCTGGACCGTGCCGCACTTCGAGAAGATGCTCTACGACAACGCCTTGCTGCTGCGGGCCTACACCCAGTTGTGGCGACTGACCGGTGACCGGCTGGCCGGCCGGATCGCCCGGGAGACGGTCCGCTTCCTGGCCGACGGACTCGCCGTGTCCGGCGGCGGGTTCGCCTCGGCGCTGGACGCCGACACCGACGGCGTCGAAGGCGCCACCTACGTGTGGACCCCGTCGCAGCTGATCGAGGTGCTCGGCGACGCCGACGGACGGTGGGCCGCCGACCTGTACGACGTCACCGATGCCGGCACCTTCGAACACGGGACGAGCGTGCTGCGGCTCGCCCGCGACATCGACGACACACCGCCGGAGCAGCTCGACCGGGTACGCGCGGCGCTGCGTCGCGCCCGCACGGCCCGCCCACAGCCGACCCGCGACGACAAGGTGGTGGCCGCCTGGAACGGCCTGGCGATCACCGCCCTGGTCGAGTTCGCGACCACCGCCGTCGCCCTGGCCCCGGAGCCGGCGGCGGCCGGCACCGATCCGGACGTGGAGCTGGCCGTCGAGCTGGCCACCGCCGCAGGGGCGTATCTGGCCCGTACCCACCTGGTCGAGGGGCGGCTGCGCCGCGTCTCCCGGGACGGTCTCGTCGGTGCCCCGGCCGGGGTTCTCGAGGACTACGGCTGCGTCGCCGAGGCGTTCTGCGCCCTGCACCAGTTGCGCGGCGAGGCCCGGTGGCTCGACCTGGCCGGTGAACTGCTCGACGTCGCCCTGGCCCGGTTCGGCACCGACACCGGCGGTTTCTACGACACCGCCGACGACGCGGAGCGCCTCGTCGCCCGGCCGGCGGACCCGACCGACAACGCCACCCCGTCCGGGCTTTCGGCGACCGCCGCGGCGCTCACCGCGTACGCCGCCCTGCGGGGAGCGACCCGGTACCGGACCGCCGCCGACGCGGCGTTGGCCACCGTCGCGCCGGTGGTCGCCCGGCACGCCCGGTTCACCGGGTACGCCGCCGCCGTGGGCGAGGCACTGCTGTCCGGGCCGTACGAGATCGCCGTGGTCACCGCCGACCCGACCGGTGACCCGCTGCTGTGGGCCGCCCACCGGCACGCCCCACCGGGTGCGGTGGTGGTCGCCGGCTTCACCGACCAGCCCGGCGTACCACTGCTCGCCGGCCGGCCGGCCAGCGGCGGGGCGTCAACCGCGTACGTCTGCCGGGGCTTCGTCTGCGACCGGCCGGTCACCTCCGTCGCGGACCTGGTCGCACAGCTGAGTTAGGCTGTCGCCGCCATGGATACCCGTACCGGTCTGCCTGTTGTCGGCATGGTGGGTGGTGGGCAACTTGCCCGGATGACCCATCAGGCCGCGATCGCTCTCGGTCAGTCGCTGCGTGTGCTGGCCCGCACGCCGGAGGACGGCGCCGCCCTGGTCGCCGCCGGCGTCCAGTACGGCGAGCACACCGATCTCGCCGCGCTGCGTACCTTCGCCAAGGGCTGCGACGTCGTCACGTTCGACCACGAGCAGGTGCCCGGCGAGCACATCCGGGCGCTGGCCGCCGAGGGGGTACGACTTCACCCGGGGGCGGACGCGCTGCGCCACGCCCAGGACAAGGCGGTGATGCGGCAGCGGTTGACCGAGCTGGGTGCGCCGGTACCCCGCTGGCGGCGGGTCGGATCCGTCGACGACCTGGCCGCGTTCGGCGCCGAAGTCGGTTGGCCGGTGGTGGTCAAGACCGCGCGTGGCGGCTACGACGGCCGGGGCGTGTGGGTGCTCGACGGGCCGGACGGGCTGGCCGCCGCCGGCCTGGACCCGGCGTCAGGTGCGGAGTTGGCGGCTGGCTCGGGCCTCGAGTTGATCGCCGAGGAACGGGTGGCGCTCACCCGGGAGTTGGCGGTGCAGGTCGCCCGTTCGCCGTTCGGTCAGCTCGCCGTCTATCCCGTGGTGGAGACCGTGCAGCGCGACGGCGTCTGCGTCGAGGTGCTGGCACCCGCGCCGCACCTGCCGGAGCCGCTCGCGGTCGCGGCTCAGCAGTTGGCCATCGACCTGGCCACCGAGCTGGGCGTGGTCGGGCTGCTCGCGGTCGAGCTGTTCGAGGTGGCCGGCACGCTGGTGGTCAACGAGCTGGCGATGCGGCCGCACAACTCCGGGCACTGGACGATCGAGGGGGCCAGGACCTCGCAGTTCGAGCAGCATCTGCGGGCCGTACTGGACTATCCGATGGGGGACACCGCGCTGACCGCCCCGGCCGTGGTGATGGCGAACGTGCTGGGTGGACCCGATGGTGGGATGGGTATCGACGAGCGGCTGCATCATCTGTTCGCCGCCGACCCCGGGGCCAAGGTCCACCTGTACGGCAAGCAGACCCGGCCGGGCCGTAAGATCGGCCATGTGACGGTGCTCGGCGAGGACCTGCCCGAGGTGCGTGCCCGGGCCGCCCGCGCCGCCCAGTGGCTGCGGGAGGGACGATGATCGGCGTCATCATGGGCAGTGACTCCGACTGGCCGACCATGCGTGCCGCGGCCGACGCCCTCGACGAGTTCGACGCCGCGCACGAGGTGCGGGTGATCTCGGCGCACCGTACGCCGCAGGCCATGCTCGACTACGCCGCCGGCGCGGCCGACCGCGGTCTGCAGGTGATCATCGCCGGTGCGGGTGGCGCGGCGCACCTGCCCGGCATGGTCGCCTCGGCGACGCCGCTGCCGGTGATCGGTGTGCCGGTGCCGTTGAAGTACCTGGACGGGATGGATTCGCTGCTGTCGATCGTGCAGATGCCAGCCGGCGTGCCGGTGGCCACCGTGTCGATCGGTGGTGCCCGTAACGCCGGGCTGCTGGCGGTACGCATCCTCGCGGCGACGGACCCGGTGCTGCGCGCCAGGATGGTCGCCTACCAGCAGGAGCTGGTCGAACTGGTCGCCGCCAAGGATGCCGCGTTGCACGCCTCCCGTACCCCTACCCCCACCTGACCGCGCCCACCTGACCGCGCCGATCTTGCAGTTATCGAGAGCTTTTGTCGGATTTGTCCGTCGATAAGTGCAAGATCGTCGGGATCTTGGCGGCGGAGGGACGTCAGCGCATGCCGCGCAGGGCACCCCGGACCCGCTCCTGGGTCTGCCGGCGCCACTCGCTGCTCGCCCCGAGCGCCAGCAGCACCAGGCCGACCGGAATCAGCACCAACCACGGCCCGAAGAAGGTCAACGCGTGCAGCGCGGTGACCGCACTGACCACCGTACCGACCACCACCGGCGCCCGCTGCTGACTCATCGCCCCGAGCAGCAGAGTGCCGACCGCGCCGAGTAGCAGCAGCACATGCCGGAAACTGTTGTCCCCGTCGCTGATCACGATCACCAGGGTCGGCAGGAACGCCGCCACCAACGCCGGGCCGTACGCGGTCCAGCTGCTCAGATCCGGTCGATGCCGCAACTCCAGCACCCCGACGAGCAGGGCCAGCGCGGCGAACGGCAGGGTGTACGCCTCGATCAGCGCCACGTCGGCGATCCGCATCAGCATCCACCAGGCGGCGATCTCGCAGCCCACGGCCAACCAGAACAGGATCCGACGCTCCAGGACGCGGCGTCCGGGTCGGGTGGCGGTCACCCCGAGAACGGCACCCCAGGCGGCCAGCAGACCTGCCAGATGGGGGGTGGAGCTGTAGGCCAGAGCAAGCGCGAGCAACGCGGCGGCGTAGCTGCTCCACTCGAGGACGTTCCGCTCGCGGATCGCCTCCGGATGGTCGAGCCGAGGCAGCCGGGTGGCGGACAGCAGCAGCGCCGCACCGACCGCGAGCACCCCGAACGCCGACCACGCCAGCGGCAGGCCGGCGACCAGGCCGAGAGTCAGTACGAACATCTGCGCCATCACCGAGGCGAACAGCCAACCCAGGATCCGGGCCGGCTGGCTACGGCCGCCGTACGCGGCGACCGCGCCGACCGCGACGGCGCTGCCCAGGGTGAACACGGTCAGCTGGTCGTCGGCGAGGGCACCGGCCAGGCCGGCACCGCCGGCCGCCAGCCCGATGAAGAACAGCGTCCGGCGGGCGATCCGCAGCGGCCGGTGCCGCTCGGTGTCCGGTGGCGGTGCGGCCAGGGCGAGCCCTACCATCGCGACCGCGAAGACCAGCAACGCCGCCATGGTGCTCGCCGGCCAGCCGACGCCGAACGACAGCGGCGTGATCAGCAGGGTGACCGCCACTCCGGGCAGCACCACCGGGACGATCTGACTCGGCTGTCCGGTGTTGAAACCGGTCGCGGCGAGCGCGGCGGCGAGGGTGAGCAGCAGCGCCGCGAGGACGTTGGTCGGGCCCACCGCGGCGGCCGGCGGATCCAACAGCCCGGGCGGTGGACCCTGCCAGATGGCGGTCAGCGTCTGGTACGGCTCGATCAGCGCGGCGGTCAACGTCGGCGCCACCGCCGCGACAGCCAGCGCTGTCGGCAGCGCGGCGGCGGTCAACGCGCCCTTGACCGGGCTGATCGCCCACTCCTGGCCGATCTCCAACGGACCGGGTCGGCTCCACTGCCCGCCGAGCCCCACCCATCGCCGGCTCGGCCGGGACAGGTCGATCGGCGGTCGAGTGGCCGCCCGGAGCAACTCGGCCAGCACCCCGAGCAGAGCGGCACCTGCGGCGTACATACCGGTCGGCAGGTCGGTCGGCAGCGAGGCCAGGGCGGTCACCGTGGCACCGGCGGCTACGCCGACCGTCGCGTACGGCAGATAGTGCGGCACCTGACGGCGGACCACCGCAAGCACCGCGACGCCCAGCGCCGACGCGGCCAACGCGCTGGTCAGCACGACTTCCGTGGTCGAGCCGAGGGTGGCGGCCAGCGCGGCGACCGCACCGGGCAGCGCGAGTAGCGCGGCACCGGCGGCACTGCCACCGATCCTGGCCAGGTGGGCCGGCATCGATTCCGGATCCGCGGTGACCGGGCGGCCGGCGGCGACCGGGTCGCCGAGGTCGTCCCCGTCGAGCCCGTCGTCGCTGTAGCCGTCCTCGGCCGTGGTCGGGTCGTCGCCCCGCGCCACCCGGTCGGCAAGCGTCATCGTCGCGATCACCCGGCCGAGTACGGCGACCACGACGCAGGTCAGCACGATGACGCCGAGCGCGGCGGCGGTGGTCCACGGCCGGACGAGACTGGCTCCGACCGCGTAGAGCGCGACCGCGGCGGCGACCCAGGCCCGGGCGGTGGCCGCGTGTGGGTCGTCGGCGGCGACCGAGGCGATGCCGTACCCGATCGCGACCAGGCAGCCGACCATGATCGGTGACCACCACGGCAGACCGAGCGCCGCCGGGGTGCCGACGGTGGCGAGCGCCACCAGCACCCCGGCACCATGGAACGACCACGGCCGGGGGAGTGCCACAGCGGCCGCCATCGCCAGCAGCACCAGGGCCAACGGCACCTGCCAGGCGTTCGCGGTGACCTCGGTCGACCAGGCGTTCAGATCGGCCTGCCACAGCTGCCCCGGAGTGGCCAGGGCCTGAATCCCGCCAGCGACGGCGGTGTAACCGGCGAGTACGGCGATGACCCCGCCGCTGGCCGCCACCCCGAGCACCGGCCCACGGCGCCAGTCCTGCGGCATGGCCCGCACCCCGACGGCCACCAGCAGGGCCAGCGCCGCGCTGGCCACCAGCTCGATTCCCGGCACCACGATTGCGCTGATCCTGGCCAGGGTGCCGACCAGTGCCGCCATGGCCGCGGCGGCGGCGACGTCCGGGCCGTCGAGCAGCCGGTCCGCCCGGCGGCCTGCGTCGATGTACGGGGTCATGAAGAGCAATCCGGCACCGAGCAGGAGCCCGACGGCGACCCAGGTGTCGGCGACAGTGGCACCCGGCGAGCCGAACGTGGCGGCGGTGACCGCCGCCGCGCCCAGACCGGTGCCGACCGTCAGCGGCCGGGGGATCTGTCGCTGCGCCACCTGCGTCAACGCCGAGTAGCTGAGCGTCGCGCAGACCGCCAGGAACCCGGCCGCCAGGATCGGCGCGGTCGTCTGCTGCACAGCCAGCGCGGTCGGTCCGGGCGGCGGGACCAACGTGGCGACGAACGCGGCGACCCCGCCGGGCAGGGCAAGCGCCGCACCGCCGCCGGCCCAGCCGGCGATTGAGTCGCCGGCCGGTCGGCGACTGATCTCCGGCAGGCTGCCGGCCATGGCGATCAGCACACCAGCGGCGGCCAGTACCAGCAGGACCGCCGCGGTCGAACCGGGGCGGGCCAGCGCCGCCCCGGCACCGGCCGCGCCGAGTACCGCCGCGCAGCCCACGTGGACCCGGACGGCCCGTTCGGTGTCGGCGGTGAATCCGCCAGCGGCCACTGCGATCGCGGTGAGCACCGGCAGCCAGGGGGCCGCGTACCAGGGCAGACCGAACGACGCCGGCACCGCCAGGGCGGTCAGGGCTGCTCCGACGACGGTCGCCTCCCGGCGCCATTCGACCGGAATGGCGATCGCGGCCGCGACGGTGACCAGCAGCGCGGCCAAGGCGAGTTGCCAGTTCGCCGGTCCGGCGTACGCGTCCAGTTGGCTCTGGTAGATGTCCAGGTCCGCCCGCCAGCCGGGCAGTGCGGCGCGGATCGGCGCGAGCGCCGCGCGTAGCGCCCCGCCGGCGACGAGGACGCCGAGAACGGTCAGGGCCAGGGCGGAGGCGAGTTGCGGGCCGCGTCGCAGCCGTTCCGGAAGCATCCGTACGCCGACGCCGGTGACCGCGACCACGGCGGCGATCAACAGCAGCGCCCGCCCGGGCAGGCCGACCGCCACGATCCGGCTGGCGGCACCGATCACGGCCAGTGTGAACACTGCGGCGGCCAGGTCCGGTAGTGGACGGTGGCGCAGCGTGAAGGCGCCTGCCAGTCCCACTCCGGCGGTGATCAGCAGTACCGCGCCGGCCAGCGCGGCCGACCCGACCGTGTCGGCGCGCAGCACCGCCGCGATCGCGTAGGCGAGCCCGACGCAGACCGCGAGGCCGTGCAGGGTCCAGATCAGGTCGCGCAGCCAGAGGGTCACTGCGCTGGGGGCCGGTGGCAGCCAGCCCCGCTGCGGGTGGTCGGTCCGTGGGCCGGTGCCTGCGCCCGGTCGGCGCGGCGGACCGTCTGCTGGTTGACCGCCGACAACGGCGTCGGCCTCCTCCGGAGCACTTTCCGGCCGGGCGGATTCGTCGCCGGCCAGCTCTCCCGTACGGCCGGGGGCACCGGCGGGGCCGTCGGATGGGCGGCCGGGTGCGCCGGCCGGACCGGCGGGGTGCTGTCCGGCCCGGCCGACCAGCCAGCCGCCACCGGTGCCGCGGCCGGTGCCGGTGAGTAGCCGGGCCAGCGCCAGGTCGATCACCGCGACCGCGGCGAGCGCCAGCGCCCAGCCAACCGGGCCTCGGATGAGGTCGTAGCCGAGCAGCGGCACGATCGGCTGGATGGCGAGCACCATCGCGTACCGGGGAAGATTGAGCCCGGTGGTGGCGGCGTACCCGCCGGCTACCACCGCCGTGAGGGTGAAGGTGAGACCGGCGAACACCGCAGCGCTGACCGGGCCCGCCTGGACCGCGGCGGTGGCCCACAAGGCGTAGCCGTCGATCGGGATGAGGATCAGCGCGACGCCGGCGATCGTCTCGGCAGTGGACCGCAGACCTCGGGAGGCGACCGTCGGCGGCGTCGCGAGCAGCAGCAACGTGCCGCTGAACAGGATCAACAGCCGGGTGGCGGTCGGCAGGGTGCTGTTGGCGACGGCGGCGAAAACGACCACGGCCATCAGCGCGCCGAGGCCGAGCAGCACGTTCTGGATCGACTGCGGGGAGGCCTCCGGCCGGGAGCCCTCGCCCGACGACACCCTGGTTGGATCGTCGTCGGCGGACGCGGACGGGTAGCCGGGCTCGTCGTATCCGGCCGCCCGGGCGTCCGGTGGACGGTCGTCGTCGGACCGGTGGGGAGTCTGCCGGGGGAACCGGGGTGGCGCGGTGGTGCGGTCGGCAGTGGGCGGTCGGCTCCCGGCGCGTCGGCGGACCGAGATCCGGGGTGCCGGACCGCGCCGACCGGCGGCACCGCCGGTGGCCAGGATGTCCCGCTGGAAGATGGCCGCCTGTAGGTCACTGGCCATCTGTTTCTGCTGCTTGGCCAGCGCGACCTCGCGTGCCTTCATATCGGCGATGGACCGCTCGATGCGCGCCAGGTCGTCAGCGAACTGGGGTTGCGCGGCACCGCAGCGGGAACAGGTCGCCGCCGCCGGCACGGTCCGTCCGCATGTGGTGCAGCGGTACGCCGTACTCATGGCACCTCCTCCACGCTCAGGCCAACACTGTGGACCGCCTTCTTCTACGAAGCATGCCTAAACCAAGCAACTGTTGAACAGCCCCTGTCGGCGTGGAGATCGGAGAAATAATGACGACCGCGGCCCCTTGACGGGTTCGCGGTCGTCGGATGCGACTGGCTGCGGCCCGGTCAGGGGCGGCCCATGCCCCGGTACCGCCAACCGGCGCTGGCCCACAGCGCCGAGTCCAGGCAGTTGCGACCGTCGATGACTCGGCGGCCGGCGACCAGCTCACCCAGCGCGACCGGGTCGGCGTTGCGGAAATCAGCCCACTCCGTCAGTACGCAGACCAGGTCGGCGTCGCGCACCGCGTCGACGATCGACGGCACGTAGGTGAGGTCCGGTTGGGCCCGGCGGGCGTTGTCCGTACCTTCCGGGTCGAAGACTCGCACCTGTGCGCCGGTCTTGGCCAGCATCGCCGCCACCGCCAGCGACGGCGCGTCCCGTACGTCGTCGGAGTTCGGCTTGAACGTGGCACCGAGCACCGCCACCGTGGTGCCGGACAGGTCCGGTCCGGCCGGCCCAGCCCGGCGGCCCAGCAGCTCGGCGGCCAACTGCACCACCCGGGTCCGCCGCCGCAGGTTGATCAGATCCACCTCGTGCAGGAACCGCAGCGCCTCACCGGCGCCCAACTCCTGGGCCCTCGCCTGGAACGCCCGAATGTCCTTCGGCAGGCAACCCCCGCCGAAACCGACCCCGGCCTGCAGGAACCGGTTGCCGATCCGCGGGTCGTACCCGATCGCCCGCGCCAACTGGGTGACGTCACCGCCGGCGACCTCACACACCTCGGCCATCGCGTTGATGAACGAGATCTTCGTCGCCAGGAACGCGTTCGCAGCGACCTTCACCAGCTCGGCGGTGGCGAAGTCGGTGACCACCAGCGGCACCTCGCGGTCCTCGGTGGCGGCCAGGTCGAACACGCCCTTGTGCGCGGCGAACAGCATGCCGTTGGCCCACTCGCTGCGTACCCCGACGACGATCCGGTTCGGCCGCAGCACGTCCTCGACGGCGAAACCCTCCTGCAGGAACTCAGGGCTCCAGGCCACCTCGACCCCGAGATCGTCCGGCGCGTGCTTGCTGACCAGCTGCTCGATCCACTCGGCGGTGCCGACCGGCACGGTCGACTTGCCCACGATCAACGCCTTGCGGGACAGATGCTGGGCCAGGCTGGTCACCGACGCCTCGACGTAGGACAGGTCCGCGCCCATCCCGTCGGCGCGCTGCGGTGTACCGACACAGATGAAATGCACGTCGCCGAACTCGGCGGTCTCCGCCATGTCGGTGGTGAACCGCAACCGCCCGGCGGCCAGGCTCCGCTTGAGCAGCTCGTCCAGCCCCGGCTCGTGGAACGGCACCTCACCGGCGGACAGCTTCGCGATCTTGTCGGCGTCGACGTCGAAGCCGATCACCTCGTACCCCAGTTCGGCGAAGCAGATGGCGTACGTCGCACCCAGGTAGCCGGTACCGAGGAAGGTCAGGCGCGGGCGGGAGGCGCCAGACGGCGGGGTGACCGCAGCGATGGCAGGCATTGGCTGAGTGTTCGGATACGGGATGGTCACGCCTGTGTTCTCCGCTCGCGCTGGCGGCGCCGTGGTTGCGTCGCGCTCGGGTGGTTCGGTGCCGGGGCCGACACCAATCATCGTTGTTTTGACGTGTGTGGCAAACCGCTTCGCCGGGGACCGACCCAGAGATGGCTCCGGTCGGCTGCCCGGCAGACGATAGTCCGTGCTGCTGGCCGGGGGCGACCTGCACCCGCGTTACCGGCCGGTATCCTCGCATTGGAGCAGCATGCGAGTAGTTACCCCAGGGTGAGGGAGGGCGCGATGACGTCCGGGCCGGCGTTCGATGTCTATCAGTTACCGGAAGAGCACGTGGCGATCCGTGCGGCGGTTCGTGAGGTATGCGATGCCAAGGTTGCGCCGAACGCGGCCGAAGCGGACGAGTCCGCGCAGTTCCCGACCGCGTCCTACGACGCGTTGCGGGCAGCGGACTTCCACGCCCCGCACATTCCGGAGGAGTACGGCGGGGCGGGCGCCGACGCGCTTGCCACCGCGATCGTCATCGAGGAGGTGGCGCGGGCCTGTGCCTCGTCCTCGCTGATTCCGGCGGTCAACAAACTGGGCAGCCTGCCGTTGCTACTCGCCGGCTCCGAGCAGCTCAAGCAGCGGTACCTCGGCCCGGTGGCCACGGGTGCGGCGATGTTCTCGTACTGCCTGTCGGAACCGGAGGCGGGCAGCGACGCGGTGTCGATGACGACCCGGGCGGTACCCGACGGCGATCACTGGGTGCTCAACGGGGTGAAGCGGTGGATCACCAACGCCGGCGTGTCGGACTACTACACGGTCTTCGCGGTCACCGAGCCAGGTGCCCGGTCCCGGGGAATCTCCGCCTTCGTCGTGGAAAAGTCCGACCCAGGGGTGAGTTTCGGGGCACCGGAAAAGAAACTCGGAATTAAAGGCTCGCCGACCTGCGAGGTCTACCTCGACAACGTCCGGATACCGGCGGACCGGATGATCGGTGAGCCGGGCACCGGTTTCGCCACGGCGATGGCGACGCTGGACCACACCCGGGTGACGATCGCCGCCCAGGCTGTCGGCATCGCGCAGGGGGCGCTCGACGTCGCCCGCGGGTACGTACGGGAGCGTCAGCAGTTCGGCAAGCCGATCGCCGAGTTCCAGGGAATCCAGTTCATGATCGCCGAGATGGGGATGAAGCTGGAGGCGGCGCGGCAGATCACCTACGCCGCGGCGGGGCGCTCCGAGCGCGGTGACGCCGACCTGACGTTCTTCGGCGCGGCGGCGAAGTGCTTCGCGTCCGACGTCGCCATGGAGATCACCACCGACGCGGTGCAACTGCTCGGCGGCTACGGCTACACCCGGGACTTCCCGGTCGAGCGGATGATGCGGGACGCCAAGATCACGCAGATCTACGAAGGCACCAACCAGGTCCAGCGGATCGTGATGGCGCGCAAACTCCTCGCGCCGTGAATCGCGGCTAGTCCTCGGACTTCTTCGGGGCGTCGGGGGCAGCGGACACCACCGTGGTGGTGTCGTCCCCGGCGCCTTCGTCGGTCGTCGGCCGGTCGATGCGGACCGTCTCGTCCGGGACGGTGATCCGGGTGGTTTCGTCGGTCGTCGGTCGGTCGATGCGGACCGTCTCGTCCGGGACGGTGATCCGGGTGGTTTCGTCGGGGTCGGCGGGGGCTTGCGGGACGATCCGGGTGGTTTCGTCGGCGTCGACTGCTGGCCGCCCGATAGCCACGGTCTCGTCGGTCGGACGGGTCACCGCAGTGGCTGGCAGGGCCACCGTCTGATCGGCGGCACCGGACGGCTGCTGCGGGGCCGATTGCTTCCGGTCTGCCGGCCCCGGGGCCGTCGGCCCAGCCTGCGCCGCGGCGGGCTGGGACAGCACCACGGTGGGATCCTCGCGGCGGTGCCCCGGCGGGCCGAGCCGCATCGTCTCGTGCTCGGTGTCGCCGGTGGAAGGGGTCGCCGGGCGGGCCGGCGGACCTGCGGCGGCAGCAAAGGCGGTGGTCCGATCCGGGTCACCGTACCCCTGGTAGACGCCGGGATCGCCGTACCCGCCCCCGTACCCGGCGTGCTCGTGCATCGGCAGCTGGGCGGTCCGGGCCACCTCGGGGCTGACCGGCCCGCCGGCGTACAGCGCGACCATCCGCTCACCCCGCCACCGGCGGGGACTGAACACCGTGGCGAGCAGCGGCACCGCCAGCACCACCGCGAGCCCTTCAGCGGGAGCGGTGAACACGAAGTCGATGCCGAACAGTCGACGCGGCATGCTCGCGTAGAAGTTCGCCATGTCGACGGCGGACCAGACGGACATGGCGAGCAACGAGGAGCCGGCCAGGACCGGCCCGATCGGCGACAGACGGGGCAGCAGGAGCAACGCGTACACCACGCCGCACAGAGCCAACGCGGCCAGGCCGATCAACGCCTCGGCCGGCGGCTGCGGGTAGACCTCACGACGGGCGGCGGCGTACTCGCTGAGCCCGAGCCCGGCCAGGAACCAGACGACCGGGGTGAGGACCAGGGACAGGACCAACGAGCCCACGTGCCTCATCCGACCTCCTCGCGGGTGTGCTCACAGGCACGGTACCCGCCAGGTGCGACCGACCAGACGACGGTTGGTCAGGACCGGATCAGCGGATCGCCCGGCTGGAACGCGGAAAGGGCCGGGCCGGGCGTAGCCGGTCGCTGCCGTCACCGGCTTGCGCCTCGCCGGCCCGCGCGGCACGGTCGGGTCGGTCGGCGGTGGCTGACCGGTCGTCCACCGGGGCGGTCAGCGTCGCGGTGGCGGGCCGCCCGCCGGTGCCGTGGTCCGGCTCGGCCAGCGTCGGGGCGGGGGACGCCGGCGTCGGGTCGGTCGAGCCGTCGGGAAGCGACCACAATGACGGATCGAACTCGCCGAGCGGGCGTACCGGCAGTGGCTCCGCCACCGTCGCCGGATCCGTCGGCCCGGCCGGGTCGGCACCGGCCAACCCGCTTTGCCAGCGCCGCCGGCTGAGCACGGCGGTGCTCAGTAGTACGCCGAGCAGGGCGAGAGTGCCGTTCTCCACCGGCTGCAGCAGCACCACCGGCTCACCGAGGATCTGCCACGGCGTACCGATGATCTCGCGGGTGCGCAACGGGTCGACGAACATCGCGACGTACGGGGCGGCCAATGCCAGCCCGGCGACCAGCGGGCCGAGCGGCGACACCCGAAGCGTGCCCAACAGGCCGAGCGACAGACCGGCGACCAGCAGGAACGCGGCCGGCACCAGCAGGGCCGCGGTGTGGTACCGGCCGTCACTCACCCAGTCGGTGATGGTCCTGGTCGACGTCGTCTGGCCCAGCGCGATGAGCAGCCAACAGATCGGCGCCACGGCGAGGCCGCTGAGGAAGCTCCAGAGATGACGCATGGGCGAACCGTACCGTTTCGGGCGGGTGAGGCCGGGGCAGCCGCGCAGCGTCCGCCGGGTTTTCAGGGGTACGCCCCAGTTCTGTGCCCGTTGTGCGACCCGCCCACCACAGCTTGTGTTCCCGGCACGCTCCGTGGCGCCGGCCGGCACACGACAATGACCATTCGGTACGCGAGGATGGTCCGTGGACGGTCCGTCCAGGCTGGTCCGGACCGGGGAGGAGTGCAGGGGTGAGCGAGGTGCTGTGGCGGCCACCGGCGGACGTGCGGCGGCGGACCCGGATCGGCGCGTACCTGGACTGGCTGGAACGTACCCGTGGGCTGCGCTTCGCCGACTACCCGCAGCTCTGGCAGTGGTCGGTCGACGATCTGACCGGCTTCTGGGGTTCGGTCTGGGAGTACTTCGACGTCGTCGGTGACCGGCCGGCCGACGAGGTGCTCGCCGACCGGCGGATGCCGGGCGCCCGCTGGTTTCCCGGCGCGCGCCTCAACTACGGCGAGCAGGTGCTGCGCGCCCCCGGGCTGGCCGGCGACGACCCGGTGGTCGTCGCGTACAGCCAGACCCGTGAGCCGGTCACCCTCACCGTCGCCGACCTGCGGGAGCAGGTTCGTCGGGTGCGCGCCGGGCTGCGCCGGCTCGGCGTCGGTCGTGGCGACCGGGTCGCGGCGTACGCGCCGAACATCCCGGAGACGTACGTGTTGATGCTGGCCACCGCCAGCCTCGGAGCGATCTTCTCCTCCTGCGCGCCGGAGTTCGGCAGCCGCAGCGTCACCGACCGTTGGCAGCAGATAGAGCCGACGGTGCTGGTCGCCGTCGACGGATACCGCTACGGCGACAAGGCGGTGGACCGGCGGGCCGAGGTGACGGCGATAGCGCGGTCGCTGCCGTCGGCGCGGCACCGGGTGCTGATCCCGTACCTGGCCCCGGAGGCCCCGGAACCGGCCTGGGCGACGTCGACCTGGGCGACGCTCGCCGCGCCGACCGACGAGCCGCTGGCCTTCGACGCGGTGCGGTTCGACCATCCGCTGTACGTGCTCTACTCCTCCGGCACCACCGGCCTGCCGAAGCCGATCGTGCACGCCCAGGGGGGCATCCTGCTGGAGCATCTGAAGATGCTGGCGCTGCACCATGATCTCGGCCCGGGCGACCGGTTCTTCTGGTTCACCACCACGGGCTGGATGATGTGGAACTATCTCGCCTCCGGGCCGGCGGTGGGGGCGGCGATCGTGCTGTTCGACGGCAACCCGGCGGTGAGCGTGCCGCCGGACGGACCGGCCCGCCCCGATCTGGGCAGCCTGTGGCGGTTGGCCGCCGACAGCGGCACCACCTACTTCGGCACGTCGGCGCCGTTCCTGCTGGCCTGCCGCAAGGAAGGGCTGGTGCCGAGCGAGATCGCGGACCTGTCCGCGTTGCGTGGGGTGGGCTCGACCGGTGCCCCGCTGCCCGCTGAGGGGTTCACCTGGGTGTACGAGTCGGTCGGCGCCGACCTGCAGTTGGCTTCGCTGTCCGGCGGCACCGACGTGTGCACCGGTTTCGTGGGTGGCGTACCGCTGCTGGAGGTCCGGGCCGGGGAGATCGCCTGCCGGTGTCTGGGCGCCCGGATCGAGGCGCGGGCCGCTGACGGGCGGCCGGTGGTCGGCGAGCTGGGCGAGTTGGTGATCACCGCGCCGATGCCGAGCATGCCGGTCGGGTTCTGGAACGATCCGGACGGCAGCCGGTACCGGCAGGCGTACTTCGACCGGTATCCCGGTGTCTGGTGCCACGGTGACTGGATCACCATCGCCGAGCACGGTGCCTGCGCCATCACCGGGCGGTCGGACGCCACCCTGAACCGGGGCGGCGTGCGGTTGGGTACGGCCGAGTTCTACTCGGTGGTGGAGGCGTTGCCCGAGGTCGCCGACTCGCTGGTGATCCATCTGGACGATCCGCAGGGCGGGGCGGGCGACCTGCTGCTGTTCGTGGCGGTGCGTCCCGGTGTGGAGCTGGACGACGCACTGCGTACCCGGATCGTGCGTGAGCTGCGGTCGGCGCTGTCGCCGCGGCACGTACCGGACGGGATTCACCAGGTCGCGGTGGTGCCCCGGACGTTGTCGGGCAAGAAGCTGGAGGTACCGGTGAAGAAGATCCTCACCGGTACGCCGGTCGACCGGGCGGTGGCGACCGGGGCGTTGGCCGATCCGGGGGCACTTGAGCCGTTTGTCCGCTTCGCCGAGCAGCGGTCGGTGGGCGACTGACCGGCTCGATCTCACCTCGTTGTCGCTCGGTGGCAACGCTGCGTCAGTCCCGCGCGTCTCACCAGTCGTGGGGATCTACTTCCGCTTGAAGATCACCGACACGCTCGGCGTCTGGGTCGAGGGGGCGCACGCCTTCGATCCGATCGCCCGGATCACCAGGACGTTCTGGTACCGGCTGCCCGCCGAGTGGGTCGTCGACGGGGCGATCCCAGTGCAGCGCCGCGAGATGCTGGTCGACCGGCTGTACGGGCCGGACTGGCGCAACGGCAATCCGGACGGATCGCGATACATCATCCTCGGGATGCAGGAGAAGGTGCTCAGCGACGGAGAGGCAGCCGACAAGCCGTGGCTGGCGGACCGGGCCGGGTTCTACGTGTGGGTCCCGGACGGCGAACTGCGGGAGGTGGTCCCCAGCGAGCTGTGACCTGTCCGGGTGGCCTGGTCGGCCGGCTGCGCGGTGGTCAGGGCTGGCTGCGCGGTGGTCAGGCCGCGCGGCGGTCAGCCCAGGATGTGGTCGACCTTCTCGCTGTCCGCGCGGGCGTCGAGCAGGCGCCGGTCGAGGTGCCGGCAGAGCACCACGCTCGCCTCCATGGTGAGCGGGGCCAGCAGCCAGTCGATCGGGTCGGGGTAGCGGTCCACGTCCAAGAGGACCCGCGCCCCCGGGGGGATACCCAGGTCCGCGCCGCGCTGGACCGCGTGGGCGGCCAGCTGCGCGTCCTGCGGACCGACGGCCGGATACGGGGTGAAGTGGTCACCGTGGCCGCGTACCTCAGTGATGTAGTCGACCCAACCTGGGGCAACGTCGCGGGCCGGCATCGCCATCGGGGCGAGACCGAGCAGGTAGCGCTCACCGCCGGGTCGCCGGTCGGCGACCCGGCGCGTGTCGTTGGTGGCGAACAGCACCTCGGTCGCTGGCTCCGCCGGCCCCGCCTCGGTGGTCGGCTCGGCGTCGGTGGTGAGCCCGGTCGCTCGCACGGTCAGCCCGGCGGACCAGCAGCCGAGCAGTACGGCCGCGGTCTGCCAGTGTGGCGGCAGGAGCACCTCGGCGTGGTCCCCGGCGTCGGCGCCGGCTCCGTCCACCACCAGGTTGGCCGTCTTGGCGACCCAGTTGGCCAGGGTCGCCCCGGACAGTTCGGTGCGGTCGCCGCTCGCGTCGTCGTACCAGGTGAGCAGCGGTCGTGTCGGATCGGCGGTGATGGTGACCGCGAGTAGCCCGGCGAGGTTGTTCGTCATCGCCGTCGAGCCTAACGTCCGGCGATCGCCCCTGCCGCGCGGTCACTGACCGTACACGCTGTCACCGTGTGCTCTCGGGGGGCTGACCATCGTCGTGGCCGGCTCGGGAGGACCCGGTTTCCTCGGTGTCGTCGGCGCGGCGGACGACCTCCGGCGGCGTAGTCTTGGGACACGTGTCCTTCTTCACAACCCTCCCACCACCCTTCAGAGGAGTTGCCCTGTGACCGCCGGTCGACCGCCCCGCGTACTCATCGACGCCACGAGCGTGCCCGCCGATCGGGGTGGCGTCGGTCGATACGTCGACGGCCTACTCGGGGCCCTCGGCACCCAGAACGGCGGCGGCGTCGAGGTCACTGTCGTCGCGCTGCGTACAGATGTCGAGCGGTACACCCGGATGCTGCCGACTGCCGACGTGATCGCCGCGCCGGCCGCCGTGGCGCACCGCCCGGCCCGGCTGGCGTGGGAGCAGACCGGCCTGCCGCTGCTCGCCCAGCAGGTCGGCGCGGACGTGTTGCACTCCCCGTTCTACACCTGTCCGATGCGCGCTGGTTGTCCTATTACGGTGACTGTGCACGATGCGACTTTCTTCACTGAGCCGGAGCACTACGACAAATCTCGCCGCACCTTCTTCCGTAGCGCGATCAAGACCTCACTCCGGCGGGCCAGCCGGGTGATCGTGCCCAGCAAGGCCAGCCGCGACGAGCTCATCCGGCTGCTCAACGCCGACCAGGCGCGGATCGACGTCGCCTACCACGGCGTCGACGCCGACGCCTTCCATGTGCCCAGCGACGAGGAGAAGGCCCGGGTACGGGCCCGACTCGGGCTCGCCGGCACCGACTACGTCGCGTTCCTCGGGGCCAAGGAACCGCGCAAGAACGTACCCAACCTGATCCGGGGCTGGGTGCGCGCGGTGCAGGACCGCCCCACCCCGCCTGCGCTGGTCGTCGCCGGCGGACAGGGCCACGACGACGACATCGACCGTGCGGTCGCCGACGTCCCCGCCCACCTGCGTCTGCTGCGGCCGGGCTACCTGCGCTACGCGGACCTGCCCGGATTTCTCGGCGGGGCGCTGGTGGCCGCCTACCCTTCGTACGGTGAAGGCTTCGGCCTGCCGATCCTGGAGGCGATGGCCTGCGGGGCGCCGGTGCTGACCACACCACGGCTGTCGCTGCCGGAAGTCGGCGGCGACGCGGTCGCGTACACCAGCGAGGACCCGGACCGGATCGCCACCGACCTGACAGCGCTGCTCGACGACGAGTCCCGCCGGCAGGCACTGGCCAAGGCAGGCGTGGACCGGGCCAAGGAGTTCACCTGGGAGTCCAGCGCCGAGGTGCACGTCGCGTCCTGGAGCCGGGCGGCGTCGCTGGCCAAGACCGCCGGGTGAACCGGTCCACGCCACCGGAAACGGTGGCAACGCCGGCGTCTCGGCGGGGGCGGGTGCGTCGGCCGGGCATGATGTGCTGATGCTCTACGCCGTCATCCCGGCGGGTGGCAGCGGCACCCGCCTCTGGCCGCTGTCCCGCGCCGGTAACCCTAAATTCCTACACCCGCTCACCGGCACGGCCGCCACGTTGTTGCAGGCGACCGTGGCGCGGCTGGCCCCATTGACCGACCCGGAGCGGATTCTGGTGGTGACCGGGGCCGCGCACGCCGCCGCGGTGGCCCGGCAGTTGGCCACCGTGCCGGAGGAGAACGTCCTCGTCGAGCCGTCGCCACGGGACTCGTGCGCGGCGATCGCGCTGGCCGCGGCGGTCATCGCCCGCCGCGAACCGCAGGCGGTGATGGGCTCATTCGCCGCCGACCACATCATCACCGACACCGACCGGTACGTCGACACGATCCGGCAGGCGGTGGCCGGCGCCGAAACCGGGCTGCTGATGACGGTCGGCATCACGCCGACCCGGCCGGAGACCGGCTACGGCTACCTGGCCTGCGGCGAGCCGATCGGTCCCGGGCCGATCCGGCGGGTCGAACAGTTCACCGAGAAACCCGGCCTCGCCGTCGCCGAAAGCTACCTGCGGTCCGGCCGGCACCTCTGGAACGCCAGCATGTTCGTCTGGCGGGTCGACGTGTTCCTCGCCGAACTGGCCCGCCAGCAGCCCGAACTGCACGCCGGGCTGACCCGGATCGCCACCCGGTGGGACTCGCCGGAGCGTGACGAGGTGCTCGGGTCGATCTGGCCGACATTGCCGCGCATCTCCGTGGACTACGCGGTGATGGAGGGCGCGGCGGCGGCAGGTCGGGTCGGTACCGTCCCCGGCGACTTCGGCTGGAACGACGTCGGCGACTTCCACACCCTCGGCGAGGTGCTGCCCGCCGACCTCGACGGCAACGTCGTGCTCGGCTCGCCGGCCGCCGAGGAGAAGCCCGGCGTACTGCTGCACGACAGCACCGGCCTGGTGGTCGTGCCGCAGTCCGGTCGGCTGGTCGCCACCATCGGCGTCCGGGACCTGATCGTGGTGGACACCCCGGACGCGGTGCTGGTCTGCCCCCGCGACCGGGCACAGGACGTGAAACGCCTGGTGGACGAACTCAAGGAACGCGGCGCGGACGGCTACGTCTGAGCCCGTGGGCAGCTACGGCCGAGCCGGGGCGAGCCCGAGTACGGCAGCGGCCGGCTCCGGCGTGGCAACGGCTTCCAGGTGTGCGCTGGCGATGCCTTCGGCGGCCAGCGCCGCCCGGAGCCGGTGCAGGTCGGCGCCGAAGCGCACCAGGGCCGCGCTGGCACCGGTCGGTGCGTCCGCCGGTGGTCGGCAGTGCAGAAATCCCGGGTACGCCGGCACCGTCGCCGCCCGGGCCACGGTCGCCAGCGCCTGAGCCGACACCTGCTCGATGCGGGTTCCGGCGGCGACCAGACCGGCGACGGCCCGGACCGCTCGCCGGACCGCTTCGGCGTCGACCGCCGCGCTGGTGTCCGCGTCGTCGATGTCGTCGGCGGGCGGGGGTGCCTGCGGCAGGGTCGCCGCCGCGAGCAGCCCGGCCCGGCGAGCCTCGACGGTGCCCATGGTGAACATGTCCTGCGCCAGGTCACGGATCAACGGCCGGACCCCCGGACCGTCACCGTCAGCGGATCCGGCAGCTGTGGATCCGGCGGCCGGATCCACAGCCGCCGACCCGGCCTGCCACGGATAACCTCGGACCACCGCCACCGGCACCTGCTCGGACTTGCCTTTCACCAGGTCACCGGCGCCGGCGAGTTCGTCGACGACAGCCACCTGGGTCAGCCGCAGCTCGTTGCCGTACCGGTCGAACTGCCCACGGTAGTCGTGGACCGGATCGATGCCCGCCGCCCCGAGCGCGACGTCGGTCAGGCCGTTGCGCCACGGCCGTCCCATGGTGTCCGACACGATCACCGCCAGGTCGAGGCCCAGCCGGGCGCGTAGCGCCCGACGCAGTTCGCGGGCGGACCGGTCGGGGTCGACCGGCAGCAGCACCAGCTGCGTAGACTCCACGTTGGAGTTGTCGATGCCGGCGGCCGCCATCACGAAGCCGTGCCGGGTCCGTGCGATCCGGGTCGGCCCACGCTGTGCCACCACCTCGATCGTTTCGGCGTCCACCCACCCGTCCCGTACCCGGGTCCGGTCCGGCTCGTCGGCCGGCAGCTCGACCAACCGGCCCTCCGCCTTCGAGACGATCTTGCTGGTCACCACCAGGACGTCGCCGTCGGCCAACCACGGCGCGGCGTCGCCGATCAGCGCGGCGAGATCGTCACCGGGCCGTACCTCACCGATCCCGACGACGGGCAGGATCTCCAGCCTCATCCGGCGGCCCTGCCGGTCCGTTCACCGGCGAGTCGCAGCGCCGTCTCGACCGCCGTCTCGACCATCGCGGCGGTCGCCGGCTCGTCGGACATCCACAGCGGTACGGCCTCGACCTCGACGCCGTCGACCCGGGTCGCGGCGTCGACCGGGTCGACCAGCCAGCCGTCCAGCAGACCGCCGTCGCCGCGCCCGCCGTAGAGACCAGCCACCCCGGCCGCCGTGCACGGCACGTCGAGCACGGCGAGGCAACGGTCGGCCATCCCGCGTACCGGGGCGTCACCGATGATGGGGGAGAGGCCGACGACCGGTGCCGCGCCGTCGGTCAGCGCCTGGCGAAGCCCCGGCACCGCCAGGATCGGGGCGATGCTCACCACCGGGTTGCTCGGGGCGATCAGCACCACGTCGGCGGCGGTCAGTGCGTCCAGTACGCCGGCCGCCGGTTTCGCCTCGGCCGCGCCGACGAAGACGAAGCGGTGGGTCGGCAACGCCCCCCGGTGCCGTACCCACCATTCCTGGAAGTGGATGGCCCGCTCGCCGCCGACCTGCCCGCCGGTGGACCGCCCATTGCTGCCGGGCTGCTCGGGGCCGGAGACCACCACGTGGGTCTCCAGCCGGTCGTCGGTGGCCGGCAGCAGCCGGACGCCCGGCTGCCAGCGCGCACAGAGCGCCTCGGTCACCGCCGACAGCGGGTAGCCGGCGTTGAGCATGGTCGTGCGGACCAGATGGGTGGCGATGTCGCGGTCACCGAGCCCGAACCAGGTCGGCTCCGCCTGGTACGCGGCCAACTCCTGCTTGACGGTCCAGGTCTCGTCGACCCGACCCCAGCCGCGCTCCGGATCCGCGCCGCCACCCAGTGTGTACATCACGCTGTCCAGATCGGGGCTGATCCGCAGTCCGTGCAGGATGACGTCGTCCCCGACGTTGACCACGGCGGTCACCTCGGCTCCGGTGCGCCGGGCGTACGCCCGGGCCCCGACCAGGAACTTCGCCCCGCCGATCCCGCCGGTCAGTACCACGATCCGCATGTCGACCATCCTCGCCCATCGGCGGCGACCGCCCCTATCCCGGGCGGGCGGTTTCCCAGCGGCGCTGTTCGGGGATCCCACGGCTGCGGCCATGCCGCTAGGCTCGCAAGGCCGGTGCCACTTCACGCCGGTCGCGTGCCGGTCACGGCCGTCCGACGTACTCCGACGCCTGAACGAGCCCAGGGAGAAGCTGTGACGACCCAACCAGAGGCCTCGCCCGGCGACCGGCCGCCAGCCCGGGAATTCACCCTGCCGCTGCGGGAGCTCGCCGCCCTGGTGCTGCTCGGTGCCACCGCGGTCTTCCTCTTCGTCGCGCTGCTCGATCTGCTCATCTCGTACCGCCTCGGAGCCGGGCCCGGCCTGGCCCGGCGTTCGGCCGACAGCTTCGGCGGCTTCGTCAATCTGGTCACGGTCGGTTTTCCATTGCTGGCCGTGCTCTTGGCCACCCATCTGTCCCCGGAGCTGGCCCGGGCCCGGCTGATCACCCTGGTCGCTCTGGTCGAGTACGCGGTCATGGCGGTGTTCGGTGGCCTGTTCGGCCTGCTGGTCGGGTTCGTCGTACTGGTCGACGACAGCATCCGTGGCGCGTTCCAGGCGTTGCTGGCCCGGGCGGCGTGGCTGGCGGTGCTCGGGGTCGCCGGACTGGCGGTCGTCAAGCTCTGGCAGGGGCGATACCAGGTGCCGAAGCCGACGGCCGCCGGGTACGGCCAGCCGTACGGCTGGCCGGCCGGGAGCCATGGCCAGCCCCCCTCCGGCCACGGTCAGCCGCCGGCCGGCCCCGGCTACGGTCCGCCTCCCGGTTACGGTCCGCCTCCCGGTTACGGTCCGACTCCCGGCTACGGTCCGCCTCCCGGCTATGGTCCGCCTCCTGGCTACGGCCCACCCCCTGGCTACGGTCCGCCGTCGACCGGACCGCACCCGATGCACCCCCCACCGCCGCCGCAGTCGGCCCCACCGGCACCTCGGTCGCCGGCCGGCCCGCCGGACGAGTCGGGGCCGGCCGGGCCGACCCAGCGGACCGACTGACCGTCCACCGGCCGAGGTGTGGTGCGTGCCACCGTTGAGCCGGGCCGTGAAGGCCTAGTCTGCACAGGTGGCCGAGCACACTGACAATGCTGCCGTCGAGGCCGCTGAGCCCGCCTTCCAGGCTGTCGCACCGCAAACGCCGACGTTGGCGAGCGTGCGGCGGGCGCTGCGCCGCGCCGCCGACGGGCGCAGCCTCGACGTCGACGAGGCGACGGCGCTGCTGGCCGCCACCGGCACCGAGCTGGACGCACTGCTCGACCTCGCCGGGGCACTGCGCGACGCGGGTCTGCGCGACGCCGGCCGGCCGGCGGTGATCACGTATTCCCGGAAGGTCTTCATCCCGTTGACCCGGCTCTGCCGGGACCGCTGCCACTACTGCACCTTCGCGACCGTGCCCGGCCGACTACCCACCGCCTACCTGGATCGCGACGAGGTGCTGGCGATCGCCCGCGCCGGTGCGGCACAGGGATGCAAGGAGGCGCTGTTCACCCTCGGTGACCGGCCGGAAGAACGTTGGCCGGCGGCCCGGCAGTGGCTCGACGAGCGCGGCTACGACTCGACCGTCGACTACCTGCGAGCCAGCGCGATCGCGGTGCTGGAGGAGACCGGGCTGCTGCCGCACCTCAACCCCGGCGTGCTCAGCTGGGCTGAACTTCAGCGGCTCAAGCCGGTGGCGCCGAGCATGGGCATGATGCTGGAGACCACGGCCACCCGGTTGTGGTCCGAGCCGGGCGGCCCGCACTACGGCTCACCGGACAAGGAGCCGGCGGTCCGGTTGCGGGCCATCGCCGACGCCGGGCGGGTCGGGGTGCCGTACACCACCGGGGTGCTGATCGGGATCGGCGAGACGGCACGGGAACGGGTCGAGTCGCTGTTCGCGATCAGGTCGGCCGCCCGCGAGTACGGCCACATTCAGGAAGTGATCCTGCAGAACTTTCGCGCCAAGCCGGACACGGCAATGCGCGGCATGCCCGACGCCGAGTTGCGTGACCTGGCCGCCACGGTCGCGGTCGGCCGGATTCTGCTCGGGCCGGGTGCCCGGATCCAGGCCCCGCCGAACCTGGTCGCCGGGGAGTACGCGTTGCTGTTGCGGGCCGGGATCGACGACTGGGGCGGGGTCTCCCCGGTCACCCCGGATCACGTCAACCCGGAGCGCCCCTGGCCGCAGATCGAGGAGCTGGCCCGGCGCACCGCCAAGGCCGGGTTCACCCTGCGGGAGCGGCTGACCATCTATCCCGAGTACGTCCGGCGCGGCGAGTCCTGGCTGGATCCGCGGCTCGTCCCGCACGTGAGCGCGCTCGCCGAGGTGGGCACCGGACTCGCCGACGCCTCAGCGGTGCCGGTGGGCCGGCCATGGCAGGAGCCGGAGGAGGTGTTCACCTCGGTCGGGCGGGTCGATCTGCACGCGAGCATCGACACCGAGGGGCGCACCGGGGACCGCCGGGGGGACTTCGACCAGGTGTACGGCGACTGGGCAGAGGTCGCCGGTCGGGTCAGCGTACCCGCTGGTGGTGTCGGTGCCGCCGGTGACGCGAATCTGCGGGCCGGGTTGCGGCTGGCGGCCGACGACCCGGCGGCGCTGCTGCTGCCCCAGCACAGCGACGCCGCGCTGGCGCTGTTCGCCGCCGATGGCGCTGCGCTGGATCAGCTCTGCCGCAGCGCGGACGACGTGCGGCGCGACACCGTCGGCGACGACGTCACCTACGTCGTCAACCGCAACATCAACTTCTCGAACGTCTGCTATGTCGGCTGCCGGTTCTGCGCGTTCGCCCAGCGGGAACGCGACGCCGACGCCTACCGACTCTCTGCCGAGCAGGTCGCGGACCGGGCCGAGGAAGCCTGGCAGGACGGGGCCACCGAGGTCTGCATGCAGGGCGGTATCGATCCCAAGCTGCCGGTGACCGCGTACGCCGAACTGGTTCGCGCGGTCAAGCAGCGGGTGCCGCAGCTGCACGTGCACGCCTTCTCACCAATGGAGATCGTCACGGCGGCGGCAAAGGCCGGCATGCCGGTCCGCGACTGGCTGCTGATGCTGCGCGAGGCCGGGCTGGACACCATCCCCGGGACCGCCGCGGAGATCCTCGACGACGACGTGCGCTGGGTGCTGACCAAGGGCAAACTGCCGGCCGCCACCTGGGTCGAGGTGGTGAGCACCGCGCACGAGGTGGGACTGCGGTCCAGCTCGACGATGATGTACGGCCACGTCGACCATCCGGGACAGTGGCTGGCGCATTTTCGGGTACTGGCCGGGGTGCAGGACCGCACCGGCGGGTTCACCGAGTTCGTGGCGTTGCCGTTCGTGCATACGAACGCGCCGATCTACCTCGCCGGACTGGCCCGGCCAGGCCCGACCTGGCAGGAGAACCGCGCCGTACACGCGATGGCCCGCCTGCTGCTGCATGGCCGGATCGACAACATCCAGTGCTCCTGGGTGAAGCTCGGCGACGAAGGTACGGTCGCGATGCTGCGCAGCGGATGCAACGATCTCGGTGGCACCCTGATGGAGGAGACGATTTCCCGGATGGCCGGTTCGGCGAACGGCTCTGCCCGCACGGTGGCGCAGTTGCAGGCGATAGCGGCCGCCGCCGGCCGGACGGCGGTGCAGCGCAGCACGGCGTACCAGCGCTGATCACCGGTCAGTGCCCGGCTGCGGCCCGTCGCGTCCGGGCCGGCCGGCGGTTCGACGAAACCTCTTCCCCGGATGATCGAACCCGGCGGCGCTGCCGCGCGTATGAATAGTTGCCGGCGGGTTCGGGCAGCCGATGGGACTCCCGCGCCGGCAGCAAGGTCCCGTCGCGACAGTGGGTCACCCCCTGACCCACCGGAAAGGTTGTCCATGAGAACTGGCCAGCGGAACCGACCGAAGTTCAAGATCTCCCGCCGTCAGGTGCTGACCATCGCGGCGAGTGCGGGTGTTGGCGCGGCTGCCGTCAGCGTCACCGGTCTGTCGTCGGCTGTGGACAGCCGGCTCGCCGGCTCTTCACCGGATGATCAGGCGATTGTCGTGCACTTGCGGGATCCTGCCAGCGGGACGCTCGACGTCTTCGTTGGAACCTCGCGAATCGAGGTACATGACAAGGAGCTCGCCGCGCAGCTGCAGCGTGCTGCCCAAGGCTGACTGCCTGCTCGGGCAGTCGATGCCTGAGCACCCTTCCGACAATCGTGTCCCGCGCACGTTCCACCATGGCGGGCACGTGGATCTCATCAGGCGCACTTCGCGTCGAACACCGATTCGCTCAGGCAATGTGAGGTAGGTTCGTCATGTCTTCGCATCGTGAGGCACCGGAAATATCCAAAGACCCGGTGGCCGACAGCACCGACGTATATGCGTTCGTCAGTCCGGACCGGCCAGACACGGTCACTCTCATCGCCAACTACCTGCCGTTCCAGCTGCCGTCGGGCGGGCCGAACTTCTTCGAGTTCGGCGACGACGTGCTGTACGAGATCCACATCGACAACAACGGCGACGGACACCCTGACATCAGCTACCAGTTCCGGTTCTCCACCGAGATCACCAACGAGAACACGTTCCTCTACAACACCGGACCGATCGAGGCGCTGGACAGCGAAAACTGGAACCGTCGCCAGTTCTACAGCCTGACCAAGGTGGACGCCCAGGGCACGGCTCAGGTGCTCGCCAACAAGGTTCCGTGCCCGCCGAGCAACGTCGGCCCGTTGTCCACGCCGGACTACGTGGCACTGGCGAAGGCGGCGACCTTCCAGCTCAAGACCGGTGAGCGGGTCTTCGCCGGGCAGCGCGCGGAGGGCTTCTTCGTCGACCTCGGCGCGATCTTCGACCTGGGCACTCTGCGCCCGTTCCAGCAGCTGCACGTCCTCGGCAGGGACATCTTCCAGGCGGCTGACGAAGGGGTCAACGCCACCGACCGGTTCAACGTGTCCAGCCTCGCGTTGCAGGTACCGATTTCCGACCTGGTCAGCGGCGGTGGCCGCTACGACGTCAACGACCAGCGTTCGGTGATCGGTGTGTGGACCTCGGCCGGGCGCCAGCAGGTCCGGATGCTCGGGGCGGCGAAGGCCGAGGACCTCAACGTCGGACCGGTGACTCAGGTGTCCCGGCTCGGCAACCCGCTGTTCAACGAGGTCATCGTTCCGATGGCCCAGAAGGATCTGTGGAACACGCTCTCGCCGGCGGGGGACGAGCAGTTCGCCGGTCTTGTAGAGAAGCCCGAGCTGGCTACGCTGTTGCCGGCGCTCTACCCGGACGTCTTCCCGAATCTGGCCGAGCTGAACGAGTCCGGCCAGCCTCGCGCCGATCTGGTGGCGATCCTGCTGACCGGCATCCCGGCCGGGCTGATCGACGGCTTCCAGAACAACACCGGCGAGGTGCAGGCCGACATGCTGCGGCTGAACACCGCGATCCCGCCGGCCCAGGAGCCGAACCAGTTCGGGCTGCTCGGCGGTGACCTGGCAGGCTTCCCCAACGGACGCCGGACCACCGACGACGTGGTCACGATCGCGCTGCGGGCCATCGCCGGTCTGACCTTTCCGCTGATCGACGATACCTTCACGCCGGACGACGCGGCTGGCGCGGTCACCCCCGGGCTCAGCGCCGAGGACGTGACCGCACCGTTCCTGGGGCACTTCCCCTATCTCGGAGTGCCGTACGACGGCTTCAACAACCCGTCCTGACCGGACCGCTCGGCCGGAGTCGTCGATCGGCGACGACTCGGTCGAAACGTCCGAGTCGTCGCCCAGATCCAGCAGAGGTGGGAGCATGCACCAGCACAGTCTGGCCCAGTCGGAGACCGCCAGCGTCGTTCTCGACATCGGCGGCGACGTGGGCGCCCTGATCATCTACACCGGACAGGAGTTCCACGGCCGGGAGATCGAGGTCAGCCGGATTCCCGACGAGGATCAGGCGGATCCCGCTCCGCGTACGCATGCCGCGGTCCGCGAGCGGCAGGTGCACGACGGGGTCTTCTTCAGCGCGGTCATCACCGACCTGCGGGCGGGCTCCTACACGGTCTGGCGGGAGGGCGACGTGCCGGCCGGTCAGGTGCGGATCACCGGTGGTGCGGTGACCGAGTTCGTCTGGCCGCAGCACGCGACCGCCGGCAGGTTGACGCCGCGGCCGGCAGGTTGACGCCGCCGAAAGGTGTGACGAGATCGACGTTCCGGTGTGACAGATCCCTGGGGAGGGCAGCAAGGCACGTGAGGTAGTCGGTCGGCAGACCACGACACCGAGCCGGTACCGCGGATGCGGTACCGGCTCGGTGTCGTCTGTGTGACTGGGTATTGCGGTCCGGTCGGCGGTTTTCAGGGGGGTGGTCGTGGGTGCTCCGGTGGGCGCGACTCGCCGGTGCCGCGTTACCCGGCGGGGGGCTGAATCGATAGGGCAGGTTGCGGGCCGGATGCAAGCAGGAGGGCAGTTGGCGGGGTCCGCGAAAGCAAGCCCATTTATCAGGTTCGTCTTGACGACGCACGCATTACACGCGTGTAATTTCAACGGGGTCGCTCGGACGGGCTGCATCAAAACCGGATCGAACGGGCAAGATGGACACGCCTTCCGCGTGGGGGGTTGCGCCGGCCGGATCGGCCGGCGCGCGAAAGGAGGCACGCGTATGGATGGTCGGCTGGAGGTCGCGGACCTGCTCGGCAATGCCCCGGAGTGGCAGGAACAGGCGCTGTGCTCACAGACCGATCCGGAAGCGTTCTTTCCGGAGAAGGGTGGATCCACGCGTGAGGCGAAGCGGATCTGCTCGCGCTGTGAAGTGAAGTCCGAGTGCCTGGAGTACGCGCTCGGTCACGACGAGCGGTTCGGCATCTGGGGCGGGCTGTCTGAGCGGGAACGCCGCAAACTCAAGCGCCGGGTCGCGTGACCCGCCACCGGCCCGGCCGACACGGCTGCCAGCAGTGGGACCTTCCGGTCCGCCGAGGGCAACGTGTCGCCGGGCCGGTGCGCTTTTCCTGCCGGCCGTACGTACGCCAGTGCCCGCCCTACGCCAACTCGTCCGGATCGACACCCAGCAGATTCGCCACCTGCTCGATGATCACGTCGTGGACCAGGTCGGCGAGGTCTTCCCGATCCATCGCCCGGAACTCCAACGGACGGCGGTAGAGCACGATCCGGGGTGGCATCTCCTGGCGTCCCGGCCGGCCGGGCAGCAGCCGGGCCAGCGGCACCTCGCCGTCCTCCAACACGTCGGAGTCGTAGACGTTCAGATCCGGCGGCACGTCCTCGACGGCGAACTCGACGCCGGCCAGCTCCCGGGCGAAGCGGCGCTCCAGAGTCTCGACCGTGTCCAGGACCAACTCGTCGAACACCTCCGCCTTCGTACGGGACAGCGGCACCGTCGCCGGCACCAGCCGGCCGCGCAGCCCCCGCCCGTGCCGGTCCCGGCGGTCCCGACGCACCCGACGGGGCACCTGGGCGCTGCCAGGTGCGGGGATGGTCACAGGGATTCTCCGGTCACCCGCTCAGCGTAGTCCGGAACCGGTTGGTTCGGGCGTGGGGATCACCAGTCCCGGCGTGTCGCGTCGGCAAGCTGGTGGCGGAGCCGGTATTAGAGATAGCGTGCCGCCGTGAGGTCATCACGGCGCTGCTCCCGCAACGGCTGCCCCCGCCAGGCCGTCGCCACGCTGACCTATGTCTACAACGAGTCGACGGCCGTCGTCGGGCCGCTGGCGGCCTTCGCCGAGCCGCACACCTACGACCTGTGTGAGCAGCACGCCCGCAGCCTGACCGCCCCTCGGGGCTGGGATGTCGTCCGACACGAGGGTGAGTTCGAGCCGCCGCCGCACACCACCGACGACTTGGTGGCCCTCGCCGAGGCGGTCCGTGAAGCCGCCCGCCCGGCCCCGATCCGCCCGGTCGAGCCGGACGTGACGGATCTCGACATCAACCCGTCGACCGGCCGCCGGGGCCATCTGCGGGTCATTCCCCCCCGACACTGAGCATCAGCCGGGCGGTCTAGTGGCCGATCAGCCGACCCAGCAGCGCCGCCCGGCGCGACGGGCGGCCGGTGCGGGCCTCTGCCTCGTCGGCGGCGGTCATCATCCGCAGGCTCGCGTTGACGCCGAGCCAGCGCAGCGGCTCCGGCTCCCAGCGCGGCGACCGGTGACCGACCCAGGGCAGCCCGGTCAGCTCGCTCTCCGCGCCGAGGATCAGGTCGGCCAGGGTGCGCCCGGCCAGGTTCGCCGTACCGACCCCGTCGCCGACGTACCCGCCGGCCCAGGCCAGCCCGGTGTCGTGGTCCAGACCGACGGAGGCCGTCCAGTCCCGGGTGACGCCGAGCGGTCCACCCCAGGTCCGGGCCACCGCGACATCGTCGCCGAGCACCGGGAAAAGCTCGCCGAGGGTACGCCGTAGCGAGCTGAACACCCGGGGGTCGCGGTCGAACTCGGGCCGCACCCGGGATCGGAAGTGGTACGGCGCACCCCGCCCGCCGAACGCCAGCCGCCCATCAGCGGTGCGTTGCCCGTAGATGATCAGGTGCCGGAAGTCGCTGAACGTCTCCCGCTGGGCCAGCCCGATCCGCTGCCACACCTCGTCGGGCAGCGGCTCGGTGACGATCATCAACGAGTAGACCGGGGCCACCGCCCGACCGGCGCCGGGCAGCGACGCGGTGTAGCCCTCGGTGGCCCGGACCACCACCGGGGCGCGTACGGTGCCGGTCGGGGTGCGGGCCAGCCCGGGCCCGTACGCCAGCACCGGGGTCTGTTCGTGGATCGTCACGCCGCGCCGCTGCGCGGCCCGGGCCAGGCCGCGGACCAGCCGGGCCGGGTGGATCGCCGCGCAGTGCGGGGTGTACGTGCCGCCGAGCACCCCGTCGGCGGCACACCGGCCGGCGGCCGTGTCGGCGTCGAGCAGGGCAAGGTCGGCGTCGGTGCCGCCGTACGCGTGGGTCTCGGCGACCGCCGCCTCGGCCCGGAGCAGCTGAGCCGGGGTACGGGCCAGGGTGACCGTGCCGCCGTGGCTCCAGTGACAGTCGATGCCTTCGTCGGCGGCGACCCGGCCGACCTCGTCGACGGTGGCGTACATGGCGTGTTGCATGGCGATGGCGGCGTCCCGGCCGTGCCGGCGGGCCAGCGCGCTCGGCGAGCTGGGTAGCAGCGCCGAGCACCAGCCACCGTTGCGCCCGGAGGCCCCGTACCCGGCGATCTTCTTCTCCAGCACCACGATCTGTAGTGACGGATCGGCGCGGGCCAGGTAGTACGCGGTCCACAGTCCGGTGTAGCCGGCACCGATGATCACCACGTCGGCGATCCGGTCGCCGTCCAACGCCGGCCTCGGTGCCAGCTCGTCGTCCACCGAGGACATCCAGTACGACACGTCCCAGCCGCCGCCCCGCTGCTTCCCGGCCACCCGCCGCCCCTCCCACTCGTCCCCGACGATCTTGCAGTTATCGAGAGGATATGTCCACTTTGTCCGACGATAAGTGCAAGATCGTCGCGATCTTGGCGCAGAGGTGTCAGAGGTGCTGCCAGGCCTCGGTGAGCACCGAACGCAGGATCTGCTCGATCTCGTCGAACTGCGTCTGGTCGGCGATCAGCGGCGGGGCCAGCTGGATCACCGGGTCACCCCGGTCGTCCGCCCGGCAGTAGAGACCGGCGGCGAACAGCGCGCCGGACAGGAACCCGCGCAGCAGCCGCTCCGACTCGGCGTCGTCGAACGACTCCCGGGTGGTCCGGTCCTTGACCAGCTCGATGCCGTAGAAGTAGCCGTCGCCGCGTACGTCGCCGACGATCGGCAGGTCGTACAGCTTCTCCAGGGTGGCCCGGAAAGCGCTTTCGTTCGCCCGTACGTGCCCGACCAGGTCCTCCCGGGCGAAGATCTCCAGGTTCGCCAACGCCACCGCGCAGGAGACCGGATGGCCGCCGAAGGTGATCCCGTGCGCGAACGACTCCGTACCGTGCAGGAACGGCTCGATCAGTCGGTCGGACGCGATCATCGCGCCGAGCGGCGAGTAGCCCGAGGTGATCCCCTTCGCGGTGGTGATCATGTCCGGCTGGTAGCCGTACCGCTGGGCGCCGAAGTACTCCCCGAGCCGGCCCCACGAGCAGATCACCTCGTCGGAGACGAGCAACACGTCGTACGCGTCGCAGATCTCGCGTACCCGCTCGAAGTAGCCCGGCGGCGGCGGGAAACAGCCGCCGGCGTTCTGCACCGGCTCCAGGAAGACCGCGGCGACCGTCTCCGGCCCTTCGCGCTCGATGGCCCGGCCGATCTCCTCGGCCGCCCACCGGCCGAACGCCACCGGGTCGTCGCCGTGCTCCGGCGCCCGGTAGAAGTTGGTGTTCGGTGCCTTGATCCCGCCCGGAACCAGCGGCTCGAAGTCGGCCTTGATGCCCGGCAACCCGGTGATCGACAGCGCCCCCATCGACGTGCCGTGGTACGCGATGTGGCGGCTGACCACCTTGTGCTTCATCGGCTTGCCGACCCGCTTGAAGTAGGCGCGGGCCAGCTTCCACGCCGACTCGACCGCCTCCGAGCCGCCGGTGGTGAAGAAGACTCGGTTCAAGTCGCCGGGGGCCAGCGCGGCGATCCGCTCGGCCAGCTCGATCGCGGTCGGGTGCGCGTACGACCAGATCGGGAAGTACGCCAACTCGCTGGCCTGCTTCGCGGCAGCCTCGGCCAGCTCGGTCCGCCCGTGTCCGGCGTTGACCACGAAGAGCCCGGCCAGCCCGTCCAGGTAGCGGCGCCCCTCGCTGTCCCAGATGTACGCGCCGTCGCCGCGCACGATGGTCGGCACCGGGGCGTCCTGGTAGCTGGACATCCGGGTGAAGTGCATCCAGAGGTGGTCGGTCGGGTTGCCCATGTGTGGCCCCATCGCGTCAGTCGCATCGGCGTCCGGCGAGCGCCGTCCTGGCTACGGTTATCGCACAGATCCTCCGCGTACTGCAAGGTTCACGAGATCAACAGTGCCGTTCGCCTACGGTTTGAGCAATCTGAGCCGGCTACAACGACGAAATCCGCAACCCGGGATGAGTCACCCAGCCGGGGCCGCTCGCTGACATTTCGCGGCCCGGCCGACCACGTCGACTCCGGGCAACTCCTTGATCAACTTCGACGACGATCCCTCGGACCCGAGGGCGCGTGGCGCCCCGGGAGGCGCTCCTCGCCCCGCGTGGCCGCCGCAAGATCAATGTGAGCACCAGAGACGCTACAGCGCGGTTTTAGCGTCTCTGGTGCTCACATTGATCTTGAACGCCGGATGGCGCACCTCGGGATCGGGTCGACAGACGTTCTGATCCGGCATCGGACGTCCCGAACCGACCCGCCACCGTGCCCCCACCGCCGTCGGACCTCTTCACATGGGTCGATCGCGAACCACCCATGTGGACGCCACGAGTGAGGTGCGCCGATGAACGAGGTGCTGCGGGTCGCGCTGGCCCGGTCTGGACAGCAACCCGACGACGCCCGGTGGGGGCAGCGAAGATCTGCCCGCCGGCAGCGCGCGGACCCAGCCGGGTCGGTCAGTCGGTGGTCGCCGGGCGGCCGGTGTTGAGGTCGACGCTGCCGCCGGCCGGGACCGGCACGAAGGTCGGGCAGCCCTTGGTGGTCTCGTCGGTCAGGCAGCGCTGGAACACCTCGTACAGGATGTAGCCCTCCGGGCCGAGTACCTCGACGAGCTGACGGATCTGCTTGAGCTTTTCCTCGACGGTGGCGTTCTGTTCGGTGACCGCCCGCCGCTCGGTGATCGCCACCTGGACCGCGGCCAGGCCGTCGACCAGATCCTGGCGCGGCGTCGGCTTCTGCAGGGTCAGGTTGAACTGCAGGAAGTACGCCCGCCCACCGGTGGTGGCCTGCACCGCCGCGCCCAGGTCTTCGTTGATCGCCGTCTCGAACGCGGCCCGGGTGGCCGGGTCGTTGTACAGCGCCAACCAGTCGTACTTCTGCGCCTCGGTGGTCATCGCCTTGTGCAACGGCTGCCCGACGTAGAACCGCAGCAGGTCCAGCCAGTGTTTGGTGGTCCGGCCGTCGTCGTCCATCACCGGCTGGAACTTCAGCCCGATCTCCTCGTGGAACTCGCGCAGCATCCCGCCCTCGTCTTCGCACGAGGTGTCCAGGTGGAAGGTCAGCCCACCGGACACGGTCAGCTCCTGGTTGTCCTTGGAGACCACCACGAACGGCGTGGACTCGGAGCCCTCGTTGCCGGTGAAGTCGAACGTGCGCTGGCCCGCCGGGTAGACGTAGTACTTCTCGCCCGGCCCGTCCCAGGCGCGGTTGTTCTGGATGACGCATTCCTGGTACGTGGTGCTGGAGAAGGCTCCGGCGTCGTAGTGCAACGCCACCTGGTCCGACTCGGTGCTGACCGTGCTGCAGCCGGTCACGGCCAGCAACAGTAGTGCTCCTAGGCCTGCCAGCACCCGTGCCTGACGACGCATCTGCCCGCCCCGATCTGTTCGACGTGTGCCGTCAGGGTAGGCAGTGGAATCAACCGAGCTGACTCAGGCCGTACCCCAGGTGTAGGTCTGCTTGCGCAGCTTCAGATAGACGAACGCCTCGGTGGAGACGACCCCCTCGACCGCGCGCAGCCGTTGCAGGATCTCCAACAGGTGGTCGTCGTTGCGGCCGACCACCTCGGTGAGCAGGTCGAACGACCCGGCGGTGATCACCACGTAGTCGACCTCGTCCAGCTCGGCGAGCCGGTCGGCGACCGCCTCCAGATCCCCGGAGGTACGCAGGCCGATCATCGCCTGGCGGGGGAAGCCGAGCTGCAGTGGATCGGTGACCGCGACGATCTGCATCACCCCGGCGTCGAGCAGCCGCTGCACCCGTTGGCGGACCGCCGCCTCGGACAGGCCGACCGCCTTGCCGATGCTGGCGTACGGCCGGCGGCCGTCCTCCTGCAACTGTTCGATGATCTGCTTGGCCACGTCGTCGAGGAGGACGTGGCCCGGGTTGGCGCCGCCGGACTGCCGTGTGCCCATCCCAGGCTTCCCCTGTCTGCCGAATCGGTGCATTATTCCTGGCGGACGGTACGCCGCCGAGGTGACTCATGTTAAGAGTCCGAGTCTGGCGTATTTCGTCGCCATTGGCGAGCTCCGCAACGGAATCCCTTGTGATGCGGTCTTCTGCATGTCAGGATCGGCGTCTAATTGGTCAACCACCTACGCCGCCATGCTTCGGGTCGGCCCCGGCCGGCTCGCCCCCCTTCAGGAGCCGTACATGCGTAGCCGCCTCCGCCCCCCACCCTCCGCGCCGGCCGCCGCCCTGCTCGCCGCGCTGGGCGCCAGCCGCTCGTTGAGCCGGCGCGGCCTGGTTCGCGGTGCCGCCGCCTCCGGTGGAGTGCTGCTCGCCGGCAGCGCCCTCGCCGGCTGCGGCACCCCGGCCGCCCAGCAGACCGAGGAGAGCTGCGTCAGCGAAGACGTCTCCGACAGCGAGAAGACGATCGCCTTCTCCAACTGGCCGCAGTACATCGACATCGATGAGGCCGATGAGGGCCGCCGGCCGAGCCTGGAGGCGTTCCAGCAGGCCAGCGGGATCGAGGTCACCTACACCGAGGACATCAACGACAACAACGAGTTCTTCGGCAAGGTGCAGAACCAGCTGTCGTCGTGCCAGCCCACCGGCCGCGACATCATGGTGCTCACCGACTGGCTGGCCGCCCGGATGATCCGGCTCGGCTGGGTGCAGCAGCTGGACAAGGCGAACCTGCCCAACGTGACCGCCAACCTGCTGCCGTCGCTGCGGGCCCGCCCGTTCGACCCGGACGACTCGTACGCCGTACCGTGGCAGTCGGGTCTGACCGGGATCGCCTACAACGGCACCGTCACCGGCGAGGTCCGCACCATCGACGAGCTGCTCACCCGGGCCGACCTCAAGGGTCGGGTGACCGCGTTGACCGAGATGCGCGACACGATGGGGCTGCTGCTGCAGGCCGGCGGCCACGACCCGTCGGACTTCACCGACGCCCAGTTCGACGACGCCCTGGAGAAGCTGCGCCAGGCGGTCGCCGACGGCCAGATCCGTCGGTTCACCGGCAACGACTACGCCGCCGACCTGGCCCGGGGCGACGTCGCTGCCTGCATCGGCTGGTCCGGCGACGTCATCCAACTCTCCGCCGAGGACCCGAACATCGTCTTCGCCGCACCCGAGTCCGGCCTGATCCTCTTCTCCGACAACATGCAGGTGCCGAACCAGGCCGCTCACAAGGCCAACGCCGAGAAGCTGATGGACCACTACTACGACCCGGCGGTCGCCGCCGAGGTCGCCGCGTACGTCAACTTCATCTGCCCGGTCGAAGGCGCGCAGGAGGCGATGGCCGCCATCGATCCGGAGCTGGCCGCCAACCCGCTGATCTTCCCCGACGAGGCGCTGCTCGGTCAGGCCAAGGTCTTCATGGCGCTGTCCGAGGAGCAGGAACGCTCGTACGAGCAGAAGTTCCAGCAGGTCATCGGGGCCTGAGGCGGCTACCGATGGTGAGTGACCCGCCCGCCGGTGACCTGCACCTGGCCAACGTGACCAAACGGTTCGGCCCGTTCACCGCCGTGGACGAGCTGAGCCTGACCATCCCGCAGGGTGCGTTCTTCGCCCTGCTCGGCGCCTCCGGCTGCGGCAAGACCACCACGTTGCGGATGGTCGCCGGGCTGGAGCAGCCCACCAGCGGGCAGGTGCTGCTCGGCGGGCGGGACATCAGCCGGCTGCGTCCGTACCGGCGGCCGGTGAACACCGTCTTCCAGAGCTACGCACTCTTCCCGCACCTGAGCATCGCCGAGAACGTCGCGTTCGGACTGCGCCGGCGCGGCATCCGCGACGTGCGCACACAGGTCGAGCGGATGCTGGAGATGGTGCAGCTCGGCGGCTTCGGCCCGCGCCGCCCGCAGCAGCTCTCCGGCGGGCAGCAGCAGCGGGTGGCGTTGGCCCGCGCGTTGATCAACCACCCGCAGGTGCTGCTGCTCGACGAGCCGCTCGGCGCGCTCGACCTGAAACTGCGCCGGCAGATGCAGACCGAGCTGAAACGCATCCAGACCGAGGTCGGCATCACCTTCGTGCACGTCACCCACGACCAGGAGGAGGCCATGACGATGGCCGACACCGTCGCGGTGATGCACGCCGGCCGCATCGAGCAGCTCGGCCCGCCCGCGCAGATGTACGAGTTCCCGGCGACCGCGTTCGTGGCGAACTTCCTCGGCCAGTCGAACCTGTTGGCCGGCGAGGTCACCGGGCGCTCCGGCGACGACGTGACGGTCACCGCGTACGGATCGCGGTTCGCGGTGCCCGCGAGCCGGTCCCGGTCCGTCGAGGGTCCGGTCTATCTGGGGGTACGCCCGGAGAAGCTCGCCCTGGCCCGGGACGCCGATCAGGTGCCGGCCGGGGCGCAGTCGGTCGCCGGCGTGGTCACCGACCTGGCGTACCTGGGGGTCAGCACCCAGTACCAGGTGCGCACCGGCTGGGGCACCGAGCTGAGCGTGTTCAGCCCGAACAACGGGTCCGGCCCCGGCGGCGATGACCAGCTGCTGCCGGTCGGCGCCGACGTGGTCGCCTACTGGCAGCCGGCGCACGCCTTTCTGCTGGATCGCGACCCAGGTGCCGGCGACCAGACCGCCCCGCTGTTTGACGAAGCCGTACCAGCGTCATGAGCGTCCTGGCGCACGTCGGCGGCGGGCCAGCGGCGGGCAAGCCGCCGCCGCCACCGGCCCGGCGGGGTCGCGGGCGGGCACTGCCGTACCTGCTGCTGTTGCCGGGTGGGGCGTGGCTGATCCTGTTCTTCGCGGTGCCGGCGTTCCAACTCGGCGCCACCAGCCTCTACGACCCGAACGGGTCGCTGGCCACCGGCTACGCGATGACCTGGTCGTTCGGCAACTACCCGGCCGCCCTGGCGGCGTACTGGACGCAGTTCGGCCGAGGCTTGCTCTACGCCGGCATCGCCACCGTGATCGCGATGCTGCTCGGCTACCCACTGGCGTACGCGATCGCTCAGAAGGCCGGCCGGTGGAAGAACCTGATGCTGGTCTGCGTCGTCGCGCCGATGTTCACCAGTTTCCTGGTCCGCACCCTGGCCTGGAAGACGATCCTGTCGGAGAACGGCTGGCTGGTCGGCGTACTGCAGGATCTGCACCTGCTCGCGCCGGACGGCCGGCTGCTGTTCACCCCGGTCGCGGTGGTGCTCGGGTTGACGTACAACTTCCTGCCGTTCATGGTGCTCCCGCTGTACGCGAGCCTGGAGCGGCTCGATCCCCGGCTGCTGGAGGCGGCCAGTGACCTGTACGCGAGCCCGGCGCGGGCCTTCTGGCGGGTGACGCTGCCGCTGTCGCTGCCCGGCCTGGTCGCCGGCACCCTGCTGACGTTCATCCCCGCCTCGGGTGACTACATCAACGCCCGACTGCTCGGCACCCCCAACGAGTACATGATCGGCAACGTGATCGACTCGGCGTTCCTGGTGCGGCTGGACTATCCGCAGGCGGCGGCGCTGTCGTTCCTGCTGATGGCGGCGATCCTGGTGGTCGTGTCGATCTACATCCGGCGCACCGGCACCGAGGAGGTGCTCTGATGGGCCCGGGTTCGACGCGGGTCGGTGCGGGGGTCGGCGCGCGGATCGGCCGGTGGCTGGTCGACCACTGGGTGCTCGGCGTCGGCCTGCTGGTGCTCGGCTACCTGCTGCTGCCGGTCGCGGTGGTCGCCGGGCTGTCGGTCAACCAGCCGTCCAGCCGGCTGTCCTACGATTTCAACGAGTTCACGTTGGACCACTGGCGGCAGCCGTGTGCCAGCGCCGAGATGTGCGACGCGGTGCTGCGCAGCGTGCAGATCGGGTTCCTGGCCACCGCCGGGGCGACGATCCTCGGCACCCTGATGGCGTTCGCGCTGGTCCGGCACCGGTTCCGGGGCCGGTCTGCGGTCAACCTGCTGATCTTCCTGCCGATGGCCACGCCGGAGCTGGTGATGGGATCGTCGCTGCTCACCCTCTTCGTGGCCGGCGCGGTGCCGCTCGGATTCTGGACCGTGGTGATCGCCCACGTGATGTTCTGCCTGAGCTTCGTGGTGGTCACCGTGAAGGCGCGGCTGGCCGGCATGGACAACCGCCTCGAGGAGGCGGCGATGGACCTGTACGCCAGCGAATGGCAGACGTTCCGCCGGATCACCCTGCCGTTGGTGGCACCCGGCATCGTCGCCGCCGCCCTGCTGGCCTTCTCACTGTCGTTCGACGACTTCATCATCACCAACTTCAACTCCGGCACCACGGTCACTTTCCCGATGTACGTGTGGGGTGCCGCGCAGCGCGGTATCCCCCCGCAGGTCAATGTGATCGGCACGGCGATGTTCGCGATCGCGCTGCTGCTGGTGGTGCTCGGCGGCACGCTCGGGCGGCGCCGCAGCCGGGCCGGCGCGAGCTGACCCGTAGCGCTGTCGCGCTCAGTTGACCCGTCCGGCTCGGCCGTTCAAGGGAGAGAATGTGCGGATTCTGCTGGTAGGTGCCGGTGGTGTCGGCTCGGCGGTGGTGTCGATCGCCGCCCGCCGGGACTTCTTCGAGACCATGGTGGTCGCCGACTACGATCCGGCCCGCGCCGCCCGCGCGGTGGCCGCACTCGGTGCCGGGCGGTCAGCTGTCGAGTCGCCGACCGGCGGCGACCGCCGCTTCGTCGCCGCGGCCTCGGTCGACGCGTCGTCGGCCGAGGCGGTCGCTGCACTGTGCCGCGAGCACCGGATCACCCACGTGCTCAACGCGGTCGACCCGCGCTTCGTGATGCCGATCTTCGAGGGGGCGTACGCGGCCGGCGCCGACTACCTGGACATGGCGATGTCGCTGTCCACACCGCACCCGGACCGCCCGCACGACGAGTGCGGGGTCAAGCTCGGCGACGACCAGTTCGCCGTGGCCGACGACTGGGCCGCCGCCGGGCGGCTCGCCCTGGTCGGCGTCGGCGTCGAACCGGGCCTGTCCGACGTCTTCGCCCGCTACGCCGCCGACCAGCTCTTCTCGTCGATCGACCAGATCGGGGTACGCGATGGCGCGAACCTGGTCGTCGACGGCTACGACTTCGCCCCGTCGTTCTCCATCTGGACCACCATCGAGGAATGCCTGAACCCGCCGGTGATCTGGGAGTCCGGGCGCGGCTGGTACACCACGGCACCGTTCAGCGAGCCGGAGGTCTTCGACTTCCCCGACGGCATCGGCCCGGTCGAGTGCGTCAACGTCGAACACGAGGAGGTGCTGCTGATTCCGCGTTGGGTGACGGCGCGGCGGGTCACCTTCAAGTACGGCCTCGGCACCGAGTTCATCGAGGTGCTCAAGACGCTGCACAAGCTGGGCCTGGATTCGACCCGGCCGGTGCGCGCCGGCAAGGTCGAGGTGTCGCCGCGTGACGTGGTCGCCGCCTGCCTGCCGGATCCGGCGACCCTCGGCGACCGGATGCGCGGCAAGACCTGCGCCGGGACCTGGGTCACCGGCCTGTCGCCGGCCGGTGAGCCGCGCGAGGTGTACCTCTACCACGTGGTCGACAACGAGTGGTCGATGGCCGAGTACGGCCACCAGGCGGTGGTCTGGCAGACCGCGATCAACCCGGTGGTGGCGTTGGAGCTGCTGGCCGCCGGCACCTGGTCCGGCACCGGGGTGCTGGGGCCGGAAGCGCTGCCGGCCCAGCCGTACCTGGACCTGCTCACCGCGTACGGCTCGCCGTGGGGTCTGCGCGACAGCCTGCCCTCATGATCGCGACGATCTTGCAGTTATCGATAGGATTTGTCCGAAAAGTCCATCGATAAGTGCAAGATCGTCGCGATCATGAGGTGATGTCGGAGGCTGGAGATCACCCGAGAGGCTGAGCCGCAACGGGCCGACTGATGTCAGGATGACGGCGGGTCGGATCGGTGACGGTCAGCAAGGACGGTGTGGTGATCGAGGATCTCGGCGAGCAGAACTCCACCAGAACAGCGGTCACTCCCGCCAGCCGGCGGAGTCGGCTGGTCAACACGCTGCGTTGGCCGCAACCGCGGCCCTGGCCCGCCCGGCAGGGCTGGACGGTCGCCGGGGCCGGGCTGCTGCTGTCGCTGATCGGCGCGGTCGGCGTCTTCATCGGCGACACCGCCAGCGTGGTCGGCTTCGGAGTGGCCCTGGTCGGCGGGGCGCTGATCGCCATGGCCGTCGCATACCGGATCCGCCGTAGCTGGCCGGCCCTGCTGGTCGCACTCGGCGTAGCGCTGGTCGGCCTGGTCCTCGCCGACCTGGCCAGCATCGCCTACCTGAACATCTCCGGTGACCAGGTCACCGCGACCGTGGCGACCGCGGACTGCGCGGCGCCGCGCGGCGGCGTCGTCGACTGCGACTACGAGTGGCAGGACTCCGCCGGCACCATCCCGGTGTCGGACCTGCTCAGCGACGACCAGTACGAGGTGGGCGACCAGGCAGACCTGGTGGTGGACCGCAACGGATGGGTCAGCGCCCGGCCGGTGGACGCCATGTCCCCGGACCCGGTCAGCCTGGCCGTCGGTCTGCTCGGTGGGCCGCTGCTGCTCCTGCTCGTCGTGCGCTGCCTGGCGGTAGGGGAGAGCTGGCTGCGGCTCAGTCCTCGATCGCGTGCATGACGTGCTTGAGCCGGGTGTAGTCCTCCAGCCCGTACATCGACAGGTCCTTGCCGTACCCGGAATGCTTGAACCCACCGTGCGGCATCTCCGAGATGAACGGGATGTGGGTGTTGACCCAGACACAGCCGAAGTCGAGCCGGCGGGTCATCCGCATCGCCCGGCCGTGGTCGCGGGTCCACACTGAGGCGGCCAGGCCGTAGCGGACGCCGTTTGCCCACCGGGTCGCCTCGTCCTCGTCGGTGAACCGCTGCACGGTGATCACCGGCCCGAAGACCTCGTCCTGGATGATCTCGTCCGGCTGACGCACCCCGGAGACCACCGTCGGAGCGTAGAAGAAGCCCCGATCGCCGACCCGGGCACCGCCGACGTGCAGCTCGGCGTGGTCCGGCAGCCGGTCGACGAAGCCGGCGACCCGGCCCAGCTGGTCGACGTTGTTCAACGGCCCGTACGCGACGTCCGGCTCGTCCGGCAGCCCGGTCTTCGTACCCCGGGCCTGCTCGGTCAGGGCCGCGACGAAGTCGTCGTACACGCCTGGCCCGGCCAGCACCCGGGTCGCGGCGGTGCAGTCCTGCCCGGCGTTGAAGTAGCCGGCCCCGGCGATCGCCTCGGCCGCCGCCGCCACGTCTGCGTCGTCGAAGAGCACCACCGGGGCCTTGCCGCCCAGCTCCAGGTGGGTGCGCTTGAGGTCGGCCGCGGCCGCCGTCGCCACCTCCATGCCGGCCCGCGGCGACCCGGTGATCGACACGAAGTCCGGCGTCGGGTGTGCGACCAGCGCCCGACCGGTGTCCCGGTCGCCGCAGACCACGTTCAGCACCCCCGGCGGCAGGAACTCGGCGGCGATCTCGGCCAGCAGCAGAGTGGACAGTGGGGTGGTGTCGGACGGCTTGAGCACCACCGTGTTGCCGGCGGCCAGCGCCGGGGCGATCTTCCAGACCGCCATCATCAGCGGATAGTTCCAGGGCGTGACCTGTGCGCAGACCCCGATCGGCTCCCGGCGTACGTAGGAGGTGTGCCCGGCCATGTATTCGCCGGCGGACTTGCCCTCCAGCACCCGGGCGGCGCCGGCGAAGAACCGGAACTCGTCGACGCAGGGCGGCAGCTCCTCGTCGGCGGTCAACTGCCGTGGCTTGCCGGTGTTGCGGACCTCGGCGTCGACCAGGTCGCCGGCGCGTGCCTCGACCGCGTCGGCGAGCTTGAGCAGCGCCAGCTGCCGCTGCGCCGGGGTGGTGTCCCGCCAGCTTTCGAAGGCGGTCGCCGCCGCCGACATGGCCCGGTCGACGTCGGCGGCACCGGAGGTCGGCGACTGGGCGAACACCTCGCCGGTGCACGGGTCGATCAGGTCCTGGTAGCCGCCGTCGACCGGGTCGACGTACTCGCCGTCGACGAAGTTGCGCAGCGTCTGCTTGTCGGTCATCGTTCGGCGCTCCCGCACGTCGGGCCGGATCAGGTCAGGATGAGGTATCCGCCAGCTACGAGCCATCTTCGCGACCGAAATCGCGGCAGACAAGGGGTACGGCGACTGTTTCCGTTCCAGCCGCCGGCTGTCGCGGAATGGGGGGCGTCGGGCTGGTCGAGCTTTGCCCGTTGTGGGCGCTGAGCGTATTTTGCATCTGTTGTGACCAGTGTTGCCTGGGCGCGTGGCGACAGATGCCGGACGGCGTAGGCGGCGGCGCGGCATCGAGGTGAGGTTTCGGGCCCGCCGATCTGGCCACCAAGATCAATGTGAGCACCAGATACGCTAAACCCGCCGCGTAGCGTATCTGGCGCTCACATTGATCTTGGGGTGAGCTTTGATCGATGATCGCGCGCTGCACTTCCTGCGCGAGTTGCCGGTTTTGTCGTACCTGGCTGCGACTACCAACCCTCGCGACGGTTGGTGGTCCAGTCCGCCTATCGGGTGGTGGAGGTACCATAACCATATGGCGTTGAAGAAGACGACAGTGATGGTCGACGAAGATGATCTGCGGGTCATCAAGGAGGCCGCCGCGCGGGAAGGGCGTCCGGAGTCGGAGTACTTCCGGGAGGCGTTTCATATCGCGGCGCTGCGGGCGCGTCGTTGGTCGGAAGACTGGGACATACCGGAGATCGGTTTCGGTGGGCCGGTGAGCGATGACGATGTGCGGGCGGCGGTGGCGCAGGCCGAGGACCGCAGGTACGGCTCGTCCGGCCACGCTGCATGATCCTTGTCGGGGACACCTCCGGGCTGGTGGCCGCGTTCAACATCGACGATCCTGAGCATGCCGCCGCCCGCAGGGTTTTCGCCGAGGCGTCAGCGACGGTGATCTCACCCTTGGTGTTCGGGGAGATCGAGCACATCATCACCCGGAACGTGGACCGCAAGACGGCACACGCTGTGCAGGACTGGCTGTTGGGGCAGGAGCGGAACCTGCGGGTCCTGGTCCCAGAGGTGACCGCGACCGTGCTGCGCAGGGCCCGTACGGTCCAGTCGCGGTACGCGGCGCTGCGCCTGGATCTCACGGACGCCGTGAACGTCGTGCTCGCCGAGCAGTTCGAGACGGACGCGGTGTTGACGCTGGACCGGCAGGACTTCCGGGCTATCCGTCCACTGAGCAGTCATACGGCGTTCCGGGTCCTGCCCGACGACCTGTGAAAGCTCAGTGCCGGACGACTTCTGGATCCGGGAGCGCCGCCGACATCTGCTGGTTGTCAATGGTCCTGCATGCCGGCTGACGGGGGATGTGGAGCTGTCCTCGTCGGGACGGCTCGGGGAGGGGTTGCAGGCGGCGGCAGCGGCGGCGGTTGCCAGGTCTTCGCCCGAGAGGCCGGGTCGGGAACTGCGTTCCCGACACCGTGAACAGGTAGCCATCCGGGATCGGATGCTCGGACGGCGTCGTGGTTGGGTCATCCTGGCGGGGTTCTGGCGTGACTGGACGGTCTACTCGGGCAGCCGGCCCCGACTCGGGTCGGTCTGCGCGCTACGGTCTGCGTATCGCGGCGGGCGCACTTCAAGATCCGCAGCCTAGTCCGAACAGTACGAGGAGACACGATGACCGACGCCACCAGCGACGCCGATCCCACCGCTGACACCGAAGCGGGAGAAGCGGGAACCGAGGAGCAGCCGCAGCCCTTCGAGAACCGGGCGGCCCGCCGGTCCAAGGGCAAGGCCACCACGAACCACACCACGGGTACCGCGAGCCGCGTCCACGGCCGTTCCGGCACGGTGCAGAGCCCTCGCCAGTACGGCAACCGCCGAAGCGGCTGATCTTCGGACCTCCTGGTCAAGGCGTTCCACGCCGTCAATGGCAGGCTGCTGCGCGAACTGACCCGCCCAGCCGGTGCCCCGGATCGCACCGCCCTGCCCATCGCCGGCGATGACGCCGCCAAAGCGCAGCTCACCGAGCTGAGCTGATCAAAGACTTCGGTTCGACACCGTCGACGTCGGCGGCCTTGCCGAGAGCTGGCGGATCGGGCCTACCACCCGCTGATCCCTATCCCGGCCGGCGCGGTCGCCGAGCTGGCCGCCCCGACCGAGCGTCAACGGCACTCGTGGCTGTCGGGTCCGTGCAGGCTCACAGCCGGGATGTCAGTACGGCGACCTCGGGGAACTCGTCCGGCGAGCCGTAGCCGTGCTCGGCTAGCCAGCGGACGTTGGTCAAGCATCGCAACGACCACCATGCGCGGATAAGGTCGCGGTCGACGTCGGTGCCGTAGCCGGCGACGACGTCGGCAAGGTGCTCCTTGTGTCCGAGCGTGAGGATGGCGAGGTCGAACAACGCATCGCCCTGGGACGCCTCGGACCAGTCGACGACGCCGGTGACCTCGTCATCGGCGACGAAGATGTGGTCGACCTGCAGGTCGCCGTGGGTGAACACCGGTGTCCACGGCCGCAGCGCGGTCTCGGCGAGCCGGCGGTTGCGGGTTACCACGTCAGCGGGAAGGACGTCGTTGGCGACGAGCCACTCGCACTCGCTGGCGAGGCGGGCCGCGAGTTCGTCGAGGCTCCGACCGGGCCATGGCGGCAGCGGCGCGTCGTGCAGCATCCGAACGGCGGTGCCCGCCGCGGCCCACGCCGCGGGCGACGCGGTCGACGGCTCACCGAGGTGGCCGAGCGCCGTGCCCGGGAGGGCAGCGAGGGCGAGCACGGGCGGCTTGCACCACAGGATCTCCGGGGTCGGGATCGGCGCCATGGCCATCGCTTCGACCTCGACCTCGGTGCGGGTCCGATCGGCGTCGATCTTCAGGAACACGTCGCCGACGCGCAGGGTCGCGCGCTCGTTGTGGGCGACGACGACCTCAACCTTCTCCACGTCGGCCATTGTCGCGGGGACGATCACCGACGTCACCCTGGTTACTCGAGAGGATCCTGCGGTTGAGTGACCGGACCCCGCGAGGTCGCAGCTACACCCGATCTTCGGCACCGTCAGATCGGTGGATCACTCACGTTGCGTGAGGCGTGATCGGTGGCAGATTCGTGCACCCGGGCTGGCGCCGGATCGTCGAGTCGAGGGCTCAGATACCTTATTCGGCGGGAATTACGTGCGTGAGCCCTCCACTCGACGACGGACCGGGACGTGTCGGACCGATGTGCGTACGCACATCGGTAGATCCGGAAGCCGAGGACCGGCAGGCTGGGCGACTTGTCGTCACACACCGTTACCGAGCTGGCTTTGCCAAAGTGCGGCGGTCCGGTTTGGCGGTGCTGGCGTGGCTGACCCGGCAGGGGCTGGCTGGGTGTGAAGAAGAAGCGCCGGCCCTAGCAAGGGAGGGCCGGCGCTCTGGTGACCCCGTCGGGGCTGGGAGTCGGCTCAGTGGTGCTGCTTGGCCAGCTCGACGAAGGAGTGCCAGGCGGAGGGGGCGAAGGTCAGTGTGCCGCCGTCGCGGTCCTTGGTGTCCCGGACCAGGACCCGGCCGGGCAGGTTGTCGGCCACCTCGACACAGTTGCCGGATGAGCCGTTCGATCGCGAGGACTTCCGCCAGGCTGGTTCATTGCTCACTGGATCATCCCTAACATGAGGTCCCTGGTCTGGTCAGCGGAGAGTGCCAACTCGTTCACTGCCTCCCAGACTAGTTCCAGCTCGAGCACGTCACCAGAGGTGGTGGCGACGCGTCCGCGCAGCAGGTCGTCCAGGTAGCCGACCCGCCGCCCATCGCTCATGGTTGCCAACGCCAGTGGTCCACCGAGGCCAGCGTGGAGCCCTGCCGAGTCAGGGACCGCGCGGATCCGGACCGTCGGTCGATGCCCGAGGTCGACCAGGTGCGCGATCTGGTCCTTCATCACCTCTTGTGGACCACGGCGCAACGCCGCCTCCGCGACCATGACCACCAGCTCCACCGGGGGATCGCGGTCCAGCACCGCACGCTGCCGAGTCTGTCGGGTCGCGATCACCTCTTCGAGTCGGCCTCCGTTGGACGGAACTGCCGCGAAGACCTGCCGCATGTATGCCTCGGTCTGCAGCAGTCCAGGGATCAACGTCGGCTCCCAGGCCCGGAGCAGCACCGCGCGTCGCTCGTGCTCGACCCAGGAGCGCAGCCACGGCTGTCGGTCCCCACGGGCCTCGTCCGCCAGCTTCTGGACCTGCTTTCCGGAGTTCAGCACCTGGTCCAGCGTCTTCGCGGTGTCCTCCTTCGGCACCAGTCGGCCCGTCTCGAAGCTGGCGATCAGCGACTTCGACACGCGTAGCGCCTTTGCCAACTGCGTCTGGTTCATGTGCCGGGACAGCCGCACGGCCCCGGCGTTGTTCCTCTATGCCTGATTTGATCACGGTTTGTTAGATGCGGTAGACGGCGAAGGC